>NZ_CAXGPO010000006.1:0-131357 GCF_964011655.1 uncultured Spongiibacter sp.
CCCGGGAGCGGTCAGTGTTGCCGCGGTAGCTATGTGAGGTCGCGTAGACGGGTAGGTCGCCCGCATAGTGGTAGGCCAAAAGCGGCTTCACGGCGCGGCCTTCGTTCGGGCGAGCCACCAAGAAAATCATGTCGGCATCGCTGCGGCGATAGGGTTCGAAGTAAGGCGTCATGCCAATAATTTGTTGCAGTCGACGTCGACGCTGTTCACTTTGGTCGATATGAAGCAGTTGTTTTATGCGCTTGGAATAGTCGTTGGATTTAGCGTTAAAGTTGGTGCTGTCGCTAATATAGCCGCCGGCTTGTTGCCAGCGCTGGGCGAAGGCCTGTGCCACCTTGCTGCCCCAGTTGCCCTCTGGGGTGATGATCATCGCTCGTTGTAGGCCTTTATTGCGCGCAATATCCGCAATCTGCTCCGCTTCATCTTGCGGGTTAAGGCCGAATTGATAGAGGCCGCTGGGGAATTGATCCCCTTCAATACGGTTGAGCGCCAGGGTGGGGATCGGCATCATTTTGGGGTGCTGACTAATCAGCTCGTCGAGCTTTTCCTTGCGCAGAGGGCCGATAGCCAATTCGCAGCCATCACTAATGGCTTGATCGAGCAGCCGATTGATGTCGCCGCTCCCGCTATCGTAGAGAATAATTTCCGGGGTCCTGGCCTGGTTTTCCTGCGCCTGCATGTAGGCGGCGATAAAGCCGTCGCGTATGGCCTTGCCATAACTGGCAAAGCGCCCGGTGAATGGCAGGATGAGCGCGAGTTTCGTGGGCTGGTCAACAATTAGGCTGTCGAGCTGATCCAGGCCGCCGGGTAGTGGGTGGCGACCGGGGTGGTTGGGCCAGCGTGCCAGCCATGTATCGCGCTGGCGAATCTGCGCTTCAATATCGCCCTGATTGTCTTTGGCAACCGAGGCAAGCTCGAGCCAGCCAAGATAGTCGCGGTTGCTGGCGCTGTCGAGTTTGTCGAGCAGTACGGACGTTGGAATCTGCATCAGCGATTGCCAAATAGCATCGCGGTTCTGCTCCTGCTGACTGCGGGTGAGCAGCGGATCGATAAATATCCATTCCCGTACGGCGGCAAGGTGGTCGCCCTCAATGGCAAACAGCGACGCCCTAAGCTGGCTGAATTGCAGTTGGCGCCGAAGGGGGGCTTCCAGCATTGCCTGCTCAATTAATGGATCTGACAGCTGGATCAGCGCCTCGCTAAATTCCGCGTGCGCGCGGTGAATTCGCGCTCTGACAAGGGCCAGGCGAAGTGCTTGATTCGGGGTTAATTCCGGTGCGACCAAATCTCGTACGGTGTCGTCCGCGCGCCCCATCTCTCCGTCTCTAAGAAGCACTTCGGCCGCGCGCAGTTGAAGCTCCTGCGCGGCTTCTGGGTCCAGACTCATGGCTTGTTGCAGCCACAATTCAACATCTTCGGATTTCGCCGTGGCAGGGTTAAACTCGAGTGCTTGCCGGTTTATCGGGGTGCTGGGGCGCTGGCGAATCTCATCGTAGCTTGTCAGGGGTTCCTGCTGCGTAGCGGTTGGCGAACTCGGTGCGCTGGAACAGGCAGCGAGTGCTGCGCCAATGATCGCGAGCGCGAAAAATCTTGTCTTCATCATTATGCCGTTGTTAGTCTTCGCCAGCTGGTTCATTAGAGGATAGTCCTTTTGGAGTCGACTCCCACGCTTTTCGTCGTTGCCACACCTCTCGGGAATCTCGCCGATATGGTACCCCGAGGGCTGGAAGTCCTACAATCGGTAGATCGGATTGCAGCGGAGGATACGCGCCGCAGCGCCCCTTTATTGGCGCATTTCGGTATTACTACCCCTATGATCGCCTACCATGACCACAGCGGCAGCAAGGATACCGATCGCTTGCTCGATATTCTGCGCAGCGGCGGTAGTATCGCGCTCATTTCTGATGCCGGTACGCCGCTGATCTCAGACCCCGGTTATCGCCTTGTCGATGCAGTGTTGGCGGAGGGGTTTCGGGTATCGCCCATTCCTGGAGCAAGCGCTCTGATAGCGGCTCTGTCGGTCGCAGGTTTGCCGTCAGACCGTTTTACATTTGAAGGGTTTATGCCCGCCAAAGAGCAGGCCCGCCGCAAGCAGCTGGATGCCCTCAAAGCAGAGCCTCGCACCATGATTTTTTATGAGGCTCCCCATCGGTTGCTGGATTGTGTGCGGGATATAGCGCGGTGCTTTGGCGGTGATCGTGTGGTGGTGTTGGCGAGGGAGCTCACTAAATTATATGAGACGGTGGCAAGGCTTCCCGCTGATGAATTGGCTGCGTGGGTGGCTGGCGATCGCAATCAGCAGCGGGGTGAGTGTGTGCTGTTGGTGGCTGGGTATCAGGCGAAGGAGGGCGACCTTAGTCCGGAGGTAGTGCGCTGCTTCGATATACTTCGCAGCGAACTGCCGATGAAGCAGGCCGCTTCGATAGCGGCGAAGCTTACCGGTGTTAAGAAAAACCGTCTTTATCAATACGGGTTAGAGCAACCCCTAAAAAAATAGCCGCTCGGGCTTGTGTCTTTTTAAAGTACTGGTTATTCTTACAGTTGAGTCGGCTGGGCGGCCGCTCTGCGCGCAAGCGCGGGGAGGAAAGTCCGGGCTCCATAGGGTAAAGCGCCAGGTAACGCCTGGGGGGCGAGAGCCTACGGAAAGTGCAGCAGAAAATATACCGCCTACGTAGCTTCGGCTGCCGGTAAGGTTGAAATGGTGCGGTAAGAGCGCACCGCGCGACTGGCAACAGTTCGTGGCATGGTAAACCCCGCTTGGAGCAAGGCCAAATAGGAATCCTACGCTGCGACCCGCAGTGGATTCGGGTAGGCTGCTTGAGGTTTGCGGTGACGCAGGCCCCAGATGAATGGTCGTCCACGACAGAACCCGGCTTATAGGCCGACTCATTTTTCTTCTCTTTCTGATTATTTCTCCGATAACGAGCTATCTACTTAAGGATTTACTTTAAGTAGTGTTTTTATGTGCTTGTTTTCTATGCCTTAGTTTTCTTTGTTTTTGCAAGTTCCGCGATTTTACCTGCCATTTCACAACATATTTGCGAAAAATCCCTGCGTTTTGCGGTGCGTCTTCCTTGACATAAATGCTGCACAGTTCATATAGTGTCGCGTAGTGGTGAAAAGTGGCATTTTGTGGGTTTAGGTGGTGTGAAAGTGGATTCTGAAGGGATAAAGGTGGGCTAGCGTGTTTATCGGCAGCTACGCAATCACAATGGATGCAAAGGGGCGCATGGCGATTCCAGCCAAAGTGCGCGATGCCCTGTCGTCCGTGTGTGAGGGGCGTTTGGTTGTCACTGCTCACACAGAAGAGCGCTGCCTGTTGGTCTACCCCGAGCCCCAATGGCTGGATTTACAGCCAAAAATTGAGGCCTTGCCCAATATCCATCGCAAGGCCAGGCGCATGCAGCGCTTGTTGCTTGGTTATGCCACGCCGCTTGAGCTTGATGGCAATGGGCGCGTGTTATTGCCACAGACCCTGCGTGACTACGCAAATTTAGAAAAGAAATTGATGCTTATCGGGCAGGGGAAAAAATTAGAGCTTTGGAGTGAGTCGGGCTGGAACCAGGAGCTCGATACCGGCGATGACGATGAGTCGATGCCGGAAGAAATGCTGTCGCTGTCACTTTAAGGGGGCGCTTTGGAACAGCATCTGACGGTACTGCGCAACGAGGCGGTTTCGGCACTCATGGGGCCAAGTGATGGCTGCTATGTGGACGGAACGTTTGGGCGTGGCGGCCACAGCCGGTTAATCCTGGAAAGCTTGGGCGAAGCGGGACTGCTAATGGGGATCGATAAAGATCCTCGTGCCTGTGAGTCTGGCGCTGCCTTAATGGCTGAAGATCAGCGTTTCCAGATGCGCAAAGGTTCATTTGCCGAGCTGGACGAATTGCTGGAGTGTGCCGGTTGGCGCGAGGGTGTCGACGGCGTGCTGCTTGATCTTGGTGTCTCGTCGCCGCAGCTGGATGAAGCCGAACGCGGCTTTAGTTTTCTGCGCGATGGCGACCTTGA
Organism: uncultured Spongiibacter sp.; assembly: GCF_964011655.1. Taxonomy (NCBI): domain Bacteria; kingdom Pseudomonadati; phylum Pseudomonadota; class Gammaproteobacteria; order Cellvibrionales; family Spongiibacteraceae; genus Spongiibacter; species uncultured Spongiibacter sp. The sequence continues at coordinate 4,009 of NZ_CAXGPO010000006.1, forward strand.
TATGCGCATGGATACCGAGTCAGGCCAGAGTGCAGCGCAGTGGTTGGCTGAGGCGGAAGAGAGCGATATCGCGCGGGTGCTCAAAGTCTATGGCGAAGAGCGCTTTGCCAAGCGTATCGCGCGAGCGATTGTTGAGGCTAGAGCGGAACAGCCAATAACAAGAACGCTGCAGTTGGCAAAAATTGTGGCGGAGGCGAACCCCTCTTGGGAGAAGCACAAGCACCCAGCAACGCGAGCGTTTCAGGCGATACGCATATACATCAATAACGAATTGGGCGACCTAGAGCGCCTGCTAGAAAAAGTTGTTGAGCGCCTGCGGCCCGGCGGTCGGTTGGTTGTTATCAGTTTCCACTCGCTGGAGGACCGCATCGTAAAGCGTTTTATGCGTCGACAAGCCCAGGGCGAGTCGGTGCCGGCGTATTTGCCTGTTACCGATGATCAGGTTGGGCGGACGATGCGACTGGTCGGTAAAGCAGTGAAGCCGAGTGAGCAAGAGGTGACAGCGAACCCCAGAGCGCGCAGCGCGGTGATGCGAGTTGCTGAAAAACTGGGGGAGCGCTAGGTGGCGGCCGCTGGCAAGCCGAAAAAAAAGCAGCGTGAGAATGCTGAGGTTGCGCCTTTTGGCGGGTTTTGGGTGCCGCTGCTGTTTGTTCTGGTTTTGGTGTCAGCGTTGGCGCTGATTCAAAGCTCGCACAAATCGCGCAAGTTATTTAGTGAACTACAAGATTTGCGACGCGACGCTATGCAGTTAGATGAAGAGTGGGGGCGTCTGTTGTTGGAGCAGAGCACATGGGCGTCGCCCGATAGAGTGCAGAGTCTGGCTGAAGATAAATTAAAAATGAAAGCGCCTGATATGCGTGAGGTAGAAATGGTTAGGGGTTATGGCAAAGCAGGTTAAAGCACCGATATCGCCTTGGCGGTTTCGCGTTGTTGTGGCCGGCCTGCTGGTGCTGGCTGCCATGCTGCTTGCGCGCACCCTGACCTTGCAGGTGCTTGATGTTGATCGCGGCTATGAGTTCCTGCAGGGGCAGGGTAATGCCAGGACGATTCGCAGCGAAGTCATTCCCGCGCACCGTGGCATGATCTCGGACCGCAATGGCGAACCGCTGGCGGTTAGCACACCGGTAGCGTCAATTTGGGCAAACCCCAGAGAGCTCGGCAAACAGAAAGACGCCTGGCCGAAGCTGGCGCGTGCACTGTCGATGTCGGTTGCAGAGTTGTCCAGAAAAATGGAGCGTTACAGCAATAGCCAGTTTATGTACCTGCGCCGCCATCTCGCACCGCAAGACGCGAAAGCTATCCTCGCATTAAAAGTGCCAGGGGTTTACCTGCAGCGCGAATACCGGCGGTTTTATCCCGCGGGTGAGGTCACGGCACATTTACTGGGCTTTACGAATATCGATGACCGAGGTCAGGAAGGCTTAGAGCTGGCCTATGACGAATGGCTCAACGGCGAGCCCGGCCGCAAGCGAGTATTAAAAGATCTGTACGGCAATATTATTAGGGAGATCGATGCCGGGAAGGAGGCGAGCCCCGGAAAGAGCCTCCAGCTCAGCATAGATTTACGCTTGCAGTACTTGGCCTACCGAGAATTAAAAGCAGCACTTAAACGAACCGGCGCTAAAGCCGGTTCGGTCGTTATTCTCGATAGTAAGAGCGGTGAAGTGTTAGCGATGGTGAATCAACCCTCGTACAACCCGAATAACCGCAGTCAGCTTAATCCGAGCGCGCTGCGCAATCGCGCTGTTATCGACATGTTTGAACCGGGTTCAACGGTGAAGCCGATGACATTGGTCGCTGCACTCGAGAGTGGCCGCTATCAGCCGGATACCGAAATAAACACCCACCCCGGTTATATCAAGGTGGGGCCTAAGCTACTTGAAGATCATCGCAACTACGGCGTGCTGACCGTAGCGGAAGTATTGAAAAAATCCAGCCAAGTCGGCACTACCAAAATTGCACTGTCGCTGGACGAGCAAGAAGTGTGGCGTGTTTTTCAGCGATTCGGCTTTGGCCGTGATACCGGCTCCGGGTTTCCCGGGGAGAGCAGCGGAGTACTGCCTAACCGTCCGAATTGGCGAGCGATCGAGCGGGCGACGTTGTCCTTTGGTTATGGCATGACGGTTACCAACCTCCAGCTCGCTCAAGCTTATTCCGTATTTGCGAACCACGGCGTGTTTCAGCCGGTGAGTATGCTGAAGCGTCAGGAGCCCGCCGAGCACAGGCAGGTGATTGCTCCGAAAGTCGCCCGCCAGGTGGTTGATATGCTGGAGCTGGTTACGCAGCCTGGCGGCACAGCCACGCGAGCCCGCGTAGCGGCATACCGCGTTGGAGGAAAGACTGGAACATCGCACAAAGCCGTTGCTGGTGGCTATGCGGAAGACCGCTATTTTTCGCTGTTTGCCGGCGTGGCGCCGGCCAGTGACCCGCGCATTGTTGCAGTCGTGACGATTGATGAGCCGGAAGGTGATTATTTTGGCGGGCTAGTGGCCGCGCCGGTATTTTCCAGTGTCGTTGCCGACGCGCTGCGCTTGATGAATATTGCGCCGGATGATGTTGAGCCTGAAGCCGAAGGCGAAGACCGGGGGGATGCCGCCGCATGACCTCTGTAGCCCGCTATAGCAAGCCGAGTGAGCGCAGCCTGGGTGACTTGCTGCCTGGTGTCAGTGCCGATGTGGCGGCAATTCCCGTGGCTGGCCTGTGCCTGGATAGCCGAAAAATTAAGCCGGGCCAGGTTTTTCTGGCATTAAAAGGCCATGCTCACGATGGTCGTGACCATATCAATGCGGCCGTCGCGGCAGGTGCCGTTGCGGTTATTGCCGATGCGCCGTGTGACACTTCGGCATGGTCGTTGCCGGTGTTGCCCGTTGACCAGCTGGCTGAGCGCGTTAGTGAAATTGCCGGTAAGTACTTTGCTCACCCTTCGCAGGCTATGCGCCTGATAGGCATAACGGGCACCAATGGCAAAACCAGCTGCAGTTGGATGTTGGCGCAATTGCTTGAGGCCATGGGCGAGCCCTGCGGGATCGTCGGTACCTTGGGCAATGGTCGTCTGGGCGACTTGAAACCAGCCGGAAATACCACACCCGACGCGGTATCCATACAGGCGCTGCTAGCCAGTTGGTGTGAGGGCGGCGCGCGCTGGGCCTCTATGGAAGTGTCCTCTCACGGCTTGGCGCAACACCGCGTTGAAGCGCTGCATTTCGACGCGGCGATATTTACCAATTTAAGCCAAGATCATCTCGATTATCACGGCAGCATGGCGGCGTACGCTGCGGCGAAGGCCCGTTTGTTTAATTGGCCAAATCTGGGGCTGGCGGTCATCAATCGCGACGACGAATTTGGTCGTCAATTGATAGCCAGTGCAGCGGCGTCGCAGATAATTGATTACAGCCTGAGTGATGCCGCTGCGCAGATCTATGTTGAGCGGCTGGCAAGCGATATTTCCGGCAGCCGAGCCGTGCTGCACAGCCCCTGGGGGCGGATCGATATTGATACGCCGTTGTTGGGCGACTTCAATTTGGCCAACCTGGCAGCCGCATGCGGTGTGTTGCTCGCTCGGGGCATTGCTCCACAGCAGATTGCCAATGTATTGGAGGCTCTGCAGCCAGTGCCGGGCCGAATGCAGTGCTTGCGCAGTGAAGACGGGGTGCTGGTTGTGATCGACTACGCCCATACCGAAGATGCCTTGACGAAAGTGCTCGATAGCTTGCGCCCGGTATGCAGTGGCCAGCTGTTTTGTGTGTTTGGTTGCGGTGGCGAGCGAGACCGTGGCAAGCGCCCGTTGATGGGGCGCGCAGCCGCCGCTGGGGCTGATCGTCTTTTTGTTACTAGCGACAACCCTCGCAGCGAGGCGCCACAAGACATTATCGATGATATCTGCGCTGGTATTTCTGACCTTAGTGGCGTTGAGGCAGAGGTTGATCGCGAGCGTGCCATATTGGCGGCGATTACCGGTGCTCAGCCGGGTGATGTGGTGCTTATAGCCGGGAAAGGCCACGAGCAAAGCCAGGATATCGGTGGTCAACAGCTTCCTTTTAGCGACCTAGCGGTGGCCCATCGGGCTATCGGTCGCAGGGAGGCAATATGATTCAGCCAATGTCGCTGTCGACAATCGCTGCACTTTGTCAGGGACGCGTTTACGGCGAGGATGTAGCGGTGTCTTCGGTGGAGATCGATAGCCGCCGTAGCCGTGACCAAAGTCTTTTTGTCGCGTTGCCGGGTAAGCACGTTGATGGTCACAACTTCATTGACGCAGCGGCGGAAAATGGCGCTGCTGCAGCGCTTGTGAATACAGTGAGTGAACGTCTGCCCTGCGTTCAAGTTGAAGACAGCTATGCCGCTATTGGCGCAATTGCCCGGGAGAATCGCCGACAATACCGCGGCGCGTTGGTCGCGCTGACTGGCAGCAGCGGCAAGACATCAACCAAAGAAATATTGGCGGCGCTGTTGAGCGTGCGTGGCAATGTGTTGGCAACGGCGGGCAATTACAACAATGAACTGGGTGTTCCCCTTACGTTGCTGCGACTGAGCGCTGAGCACGATTTTGCGGTGATTGAAATGGGTGCCGCCAAGGCTGGCGACATTCGCTACCTGTGCGACTTTGCTAGCCCTCGTGTCGCGATTTTGACCAACGCACAGCCGGCACATATTGAAGGCTTTGGCTCGCTGGATGGCGTGGCAAACACCAAGGGCGAAATATTTGAAGCCCTTCCGGCTGATGGCCTGGCGGTCATTAACGCCGACGATCAGTACTGCTCGCGCTGGCAAGAAAGGGCCGCGCATTGCCGACGGGTCACGTTTAGCGTCGAGTCTGCGTCGGCAGATATTTACGCCAGCGATATTCAGTTGCAGGCAGGGAAGTCGCTATTCACCTTGCACTGCCCGGAGGGCAGCGTAGCGGTCGAGTTGCCCCTGCCGGGTCGCCATATGGTTGCCAATGCCCTGGCGGCGGCGGTGGCCGCATTAGCAATGGGCGTTGAACTTGGGCAATTGCCCGAGGGGTTCCGGCGGGTACGAAATGCCAAAGGCCGGCTGTCGCGGGAAACAATTGCAGGTGTCACGCTTATCGACGACAGCTACAACGCCAACCCTGGCTCTGTGCGAGCGGCGATTGATGTTCTGGCCAATGAGCCAGGGCAGCGGGCACTGGTGCTTGGCACCATGGCTGAGCTGGGCGAGAACGCCGCTGACCAGCACCTGCGAATTGCCGAGTACGCCGCGAAAGCGGGTATCGAGCGTTTCATTGTCGTTGGCGAATATGCCAATGCGATGGCGGCGCGCTTTGGCGAGGGCGCGCGCGCTTATGGCGATAATTCAGCGCTGCTATCGCAGCTGGCTGATGACACACAGGGCATTGATGCCGTGCTAATTAAAGGATCCCGCAGCGCCGCAATGGAGGCCGTGGTGCAGGTATTACAACAACAATTGTCCAAGGGGGACAGCTGACATGCTGTTACTGTTATCAGAATACCTGAGCCAGCATATTAGCGGATTTGCGGTTTTCCAATATCTTAGTTTTCGCGGCATTCTCGGGGTGTTAACCGCTTTGGCTATTTCGTTGTTAGTCGGGCCGGCGATGATCCGCAAGTTGAACTTCTATCAAATTGGTCAGGCCATTCGCGATGATGGTCCGAAGTCCCACCTGAGTAAATCCGGGACTCCGACCATGGGCGGCGCCTTAATTCTGGTCGCGATATTTACCAGTACCTTGCTGTGGGCCGACCTGCGCAACCCCTTCGTGTGGACAGTATTGATCGTCACCTTTATTTTCGGCGCGGTGGGCTGGGTTGATGACTACCGCAAGGTTATCGAGCGCAACCCCCGCGGACTGCCCGCGCGATGGAAATACTTCTGGCAAAGTGTTGCGGGCATCGGTGCGTCGGTTTTCTTGTATATCACCGCAGACAGCCCCGTCGACACTACGCTGTACTTCCCGTTCTTTAAAAATCTCAGCTGGCAAATGGGGCCGCTGTTTATGGTGCTGTGTTACTTCGTGATCGTTGGCGCCAGCAACGCGGTGAACCTGACTGATGGTCTAGATGGCTTGGCGATTCTGCCCACGGTATTGGTGGGCGCAGCGCTGGGCTTGATCGCCTACCTTACCGGGCACGTGAAGTTTGCCGAATACCTGCATATTCCTTACGTCGCGGGCGCAGGGGAGCTCATTGTGATATGCGGCGCCCTGGCTGGCGCCGGGCTCGGTTTCTTGTGGTTTAACACCTATCCCGCGCAAGTTTTTATGGGTGATGTGGGCGCCCTGGCTCTGGGGGCAACCCTGGGTTGTATTGCGGTGATTACCCGCCATGAGATCGTGTTTTTCATCATGGGCGGCATATTTGTATTGGAAACGGTGTCGGTCATTTTGCAGGTTGCATCGTTCAAACTGACGGGACGGCGCATTTTCCGTATGGCGCCTATCCATCATCACTTTGAATTAAAGGGGTGGCCTGAACCGCGGGTAATCGTACGTTTTTGGATCATTACTGTGATGCTGGTGCTGTTTGGCCTGGCAACATTGAAACTACGGTAATAAGAGAGTCAAGGTGAGCGTAATAGCGTCGGACAATAAACGCGTCATTGTGGGGGTCGGAGCCACCGGGCTTTCTGTTGCCCGCTATTTGAGTGCGCGTGGCTTGCCCTTCACTGTTGCCGACAGTCGAGAGCAACCGGCAGGGCTCGATGCGTTTCGCCAGGCGTTCCCCGATGTTGAGCTGCAGCTTGGCCCCTTCTCCGAAGACCAGTTTATCGGCGCCAGCGAATTGCTGGTGAACCCGGGTATCCCGTTGAGCGAGCCGGCGATTGCAGCGGCCTCGGCGGCGGGCATTCGCGTCAGCGGTGACATTGATTTATTTCACCAAGCGGCGAGTGCGCCGATTGTGGCAATAACCGGATCGAATGGGAAAAGTACGGTCACCACGTTGGTGGGCTTAATGGCTGAGCGGGCCGGCATTCGCGTTGCGGTCGGCGGGAACCTGGGCACGCCAGCGCTGGAATTGTTGGACGACGATGTCCAGCTGTATGTATTGGAGCTCTCGTCCTTCCAGCTAGAGCGCTGTGCAATGCTTGGTGCAGAGGTGGCGACAGTGCTGAATATCAGTGCTGATCATTTAGACCACCACGGCACCATGCTCAACTATCACCAAGCGAAACACCGAATTTTTCAAGGCTGCAAAAAAGCCGTTGTCAATGCTGACCAGTCACTCACGCAGCCCCTGGTGCCCGACGATGTCGAGGTATGGAGCTTTTCGCTGGGCCACTCAGATTTTCGGCGCTTTGGCGTTTTGGAGCAGCCGGGCGGACGCTACTTGGCGCTGGCGCGCGAACCGCTAATGGCGGCAAGTGAATTGCGCATAGCGGGGCGCCATAACCTGAGCAATGCATTGGCGGCACTGGCCATAGGCGCCGCAGCAGGAATTGATACACCGGTAATGCTTGACGCCTTGCGAGAATTTTCGGGTCTGCCGCACCGCTGTGAGTTTGTGGCAGAGATCGATGGCGTGCGTTTTTACAATGACTCGAAAGGCACCAATGTCGGGGCATCGGTCTCGGCAATAGAAGGCTTAGCTGAGAGTGGAAAAATCGTATTGATTGCCGGTGGTTTGGCCAAGGGCGGGGAGTTTTCGCCGCTGGCTGAAGCCATGCGCAGAAGCGGCCGAGCGGCAGTGGTGATTGGCGAGGCGGCCGCCGCGATCGAAGCCTGTCTCGCAGAGCACGTACCTTGTCGACGCGAGCAGAGTATGGCTGCTGCTGTGCAAGGCGCGTTTGCCTTTGCTCAAACTGGAGACGTTGTACTTCTCTCTCCGGCCTGTGCAAGTTTCGACATGTTCCGCAGCTACAGCGATCGCGGCGAACAGTTTAGTGCCGCTGTGCGGGAGCTTGCCCATGGTTAAGCCCCTGATGATTTGGCAGGAAGTTCAGCAAATAGATCGGCACTTGCAGCTGCTGTTATTGGCATTGCTGGCAGTGGGCTTTGTCGCGATGACCTCGGCATCGGTAGAACATGCCGCGAGTCGCTATGGCGACACGTTCTTCTTCGCTAAGCGCTACGGCATGCATTTTACGTTGGCGCTGGCATTGAGTGCGGTGATGTATCTCACCCCCATCGATTTTTGGGAGAAAACCGGTTGGTTGTGGTTGCTGATTGGCTTCTTGTTGTTGGCGCTGGTGCTGGTGCCGGGCGTTGGGCGTGAAGTAAACGGCAGTCGCCGCTGGTTGGCGGTGGGGCCGTTGACGCTACAGGCCTCGGAATTTGTGAAGCTCTTTGTCATCTTTTATTTGGCGGGCTATCTGGTTCGTCGCGGCGATGAAGTGAAGGAACGGTGGTCTGGGTTTATCAAGCCGATGGCCGTGCTATTTGCGCTGACGCTGTTACTGATGTTGGAGCCGGATTTTGGTGCCACGGTGGTAACTGCTGGCACTGCCTTTGTCATGATTTTCTTGGGCGGCGTGAAACTTGGTCAGTTTTTACTGGTCATTCTTGGCTGCGTTGCGGGCGCCGTTGCGCTGGTGATTTTTGAGCCCTATCGGATGAAACGTTTAACAGCATTTACCGATCCTTGGGCGGACCAATTCAATAGTGGCTATCAGCTCACTCAGTCATTGATTGCTTTCGGTCGTGGCGAGCTGACGGGCGTTGGTTTTGGCAACAGCGTACAGAAGCTGTTTTACCTTCCCGAAGCGCACACGGATTTTGTGTTCGCAATTTTTGCCGAGGAGTTCGGGTTTATCGGCACCTTGGTCATTCTGGGGCTCTTTGTTGGGTTGGTGGGACGTATCTTGGCGATTGGGCGGCATGCGGAGCTTACCAGTAGGCGTTTTCATGCGTTCGTTGCCTACGGTGTAGCGATGATGATCAGCGCCCAGGCATTTATCAATATGGGAGTGAATACCGGCTTGTTACCGACTAAGGGCCTGACCCTGCCCTTCTTTAGTTACGGCGGTAGCAGCTTGATGGTGTGTATGGCCATGGTGGCATTAGTTGCGCGTATAGAACGTGAATGCAGGGGGGAACATGGCCGATAAACCCTGTGTACTTATTATGGCGGGCGGCACCGGCGGGCATGTTTTTCCGGCGTTATCGGTGGCCGGGGTATTGTCCGAGCGCGGTGTTGATGTGCATTGGCTGGGCACTGCTGCCGGTATTGAGGCGCGCCTGGTCCCCGCTGCGAATATTCCTTTGCATTGTTTAAATATGGCGGGCGTGCGCGGTAAGAACCCGATTTTTCGCATTGCTGCCTTGTTTAAGGCGGGGACTGCGGTGCTGCAAAGCATGAGGCTGCTGCGAAAGATCGAGCCGTTTTGCGTTATTGGTTTGGGGGGCTACGCCTCTGGGCCTGGCGGATTGGCCGCAAAAATTCTGGGTATCCCGGTATTGATACACGAGCAAAACGCCGTCGCCGGCACCACTAACCGGGTGTTGGCGAAGCTCGCGCGGCGCTGCCTGACCGGTTACCCAATTGCACTTGGCGGTGCGAAAAGCTGCTATATCGGTAACCCCGTGCGTGCCGAAATCGCAAATATTGCTGCACCGGAGCAGCGTTTATCCGGCCGTGACCAAGGCTTACGGGTGCTTGTACTGGGAGGCAGCTTGGGCGCGAAGGCCATCAATGATTGCATGGTCAATGTGTGGCCATTGCTGTCAGGGCTCACCGGGGTGCAACTGTGGCATCAGACTGGTCGCGCTCACGAGGGTGTGGTGCGGGAGGCCTACCAAGCCATCGGCGCCGAGGTGCGCGCTGACGCCTTTATTGATGATATGGCAGAGGCTTACAGCTGGGCTGATGTAGTGATATGCCGGGCGGGGGCGCTGACGGTAGCCGAGCTTGCGGCGGCAGGTTTGCCAGCCATTCTTATTCCCTTGCCGCATGCCATTGATGATCATCAGCGGGCCAATGCCCAGTGGTTTGTCGACGGTGGGGCAGGTGAAATCCTCGACCAAAAAGAGCTGACTCCCGAGGTCTTGGCGGCACGCTTAACTGACCTTGCGGCGCAGCCAGCCTTGCGTCTGAACCAAGCTCAATCGGCGCGGGCCCTGGCCAAAACTGATGCTGCCGAGGTGGCTGCGGACTACTGTATGGAGTATGCCGATGGTCACTAAGCATCCTTTCATCGTTCCAGAGATGCGCCGCGTGAAGCGCATTCACTTCGTGGGTATTGGCGGCGCAGGAATGTGCGGTATCGCCGAGGTATTGCTGAATCTGGGTTACGTTGTTTCTGGCTCGGACTTAAAGGCATCGCCCAGCACGGCGCGGCTGCAGCGCTTGGGCGCCAGTATTGCTTTCGGTCATGAGGGTGAGCGCATTGCCGGTTGCGATGTTGTGGTTGTCTCGAGTGCGGTGAACAGCGACAACCCCGAAGTTATTGCCGCGCGCGAATTGCGTATTCCCGTTGTGCCTCGCGCGGAAATGTTGGCCGAGCTGATGCGTTATCGGCACGGCATTGCAGTTGCGGGTACCCATGGAAAAACGACGACAACCAGCCTGATTACCTCCATTTTCGCCGAAGCGGGCCTGGACCCGACATTTGTTATTGGTGGGTTGGTAAACAGTGCGGGCACCAATGCGGCGCTGGGCGAAAGCCGCTACCTGGTTGCCGAGGCCGATGAGAGTGATGCCTCGTTTTTGCATCTGCAGCCCATGGTGTCAGTGGTGACCAATATTGAAGCCGACCACATGGATACCTACGACGGCGATTTTGGCCGTTTGAAGAAAACCTTTATCGAGTTTTTGCACAACCTGCCGTTTTACGGTGTGGCTGTGGTCTGCGTCGACGACCCGGTGATTCGTGAGTTGCTCCCTGAGATTGGTCGCCAAACGCTGACCTATGGCTTTTCGGAGGACGCGGATTTTCGTATTCAAGACGTCAAGCAGGACGGACTGAAAAGCCATTTCACCGTTGCGCGGCGCAGTGGCGAGGCCTTATCGCTGTGTATTGGGCAGCCCGGTATTCACAATGTACTCAACGCCACAGCGGCTGTGGCGGTGGCGAGTGACGAGCGTTTGGCTGACGAGGCCATCTGTCGAGGCATTGCAAACTTTCAGGGCGTGGGGCGGCGCTTCCAGCGTTATGGCGAACAAGCACTTGCCGACGGCAGCTTTATGTTGGTCGATGACTACGGCCATCACCCCACCGAGGTCGCCGCCACTCTGGCCGCTGCGCGTCAGGCGTGGCCGGATCGGCGCCTAGTGATGCTGTATCAGCCTCACCGCTACACCCGTACTCGCGATCTTTACGAGGATTTCGTCAAGGTACTGGGCAGCGCCGATGCGCTGGCGTTGTTGGATGTTTATGCCGCCGGTGAGAATCCGATCCCCGGTGCCGACAGTCGCAGCCTGTGCCGCAGTATCCGCTTGCAGGGGGCGCTTGAACCGCTGTTTATCGATGGGCCGGAACGCGTTTTTGAACAGCTCAAGCCTCACTTGCGCCCCGGCGATGTGCTGTTGACGCAAGGTGCCGGCAATATCGGCGCCGTTGCGCAGCAACTGGCCAACCAGGATTGGACATAAGTAATGACGAAAGTAGTGCTCAACGACATTGTGCAGGCGACAGACGGCAGAGTCGCTGTGCTGCTGGGTGGCAACAGCGCGGAGCGTGAAGTCTCGCTGCGCAGTGGCGCGGCCGTTGCTGACGCGCTAGCCGCACAAGGTTTGGCGGTCACTAAGATTGATACCGCTGGCGATGGTTGGATGAGTGAGCTTGCGGCGTTCTCTAACTGTTTTTTGGCGCTACATGGCCCCGGTGGCGAGGATGGCACCGTTCAGGGCGCACTGGAGTGCCTGGGTGTGCGTTACACGGGCAGCGGCGTCATGGCCTCTGCGCTGGCAATGGACAAGTTGCGCTGCAAATTATTGTGGCTGGGCTGCGGGCTTAGCACGCCGAAGTTTGTGGAATTGGACGAGCGCAGCAATTGGTCGGCGATCGCCAACGAATTGGGTGAGGCCATTGTAAAGCCCGCCTGTGAAGGCTCGAGTATTGGCATGTCGAAGGCGTGTAATGCCAGCGAATTAGAGCAGGCGTGGCTTGCCGCAAAACCCTATGGGCGGGTGTTCGCTGAGCAGTGGGTAAGCGGTGGTGAATATACCGTGGCGATACTCGATGGCGAGGCCTTGCCTGCGATTCGTTTGGAAACTGATGCGGCGTTTTACGACTTCAATGCCAAGTATTTGTCGGATAGCACCCGCTATCACTGCCCAGCGGGACTGAACGATCACGATGAGGCGGAGTTGCGTGACCTCGCTTTAAAGGCCTTCAACGCGGTTGGCTGTCGAGGTTGGGGGCGCGTTGATGTAATGCGTGGTGCAGACGGCCGTTTTTACTTGTTGGAAGTCAACACCGTACCGGGGATGACGGATCACAGTTTGGTGCCAATGGCCGCTAAACAAGCAGGCATGAATTTCGAGCAGTTGGTACTGCGGGTGCTGCACAGCAGCCTCGCCGGTGAGGCAGACGCGAATGGCCGCTAAGCAAAACCGCTTTAAAAGCTCGCGCAAAGAGACAGAGCGCAGCAAGCGCGGCAATCGCCGTGAGTGGGGGCGAATAGCCAACCGGCTGCTGTTGTTAGTTGCTGTGCTTGGCTTTGTTTACGGGGTGGAGCGGCTGTCCGCCAAGTTGGATGCCATACCGGTGGAGCGGGTGGTGTTTGCCGGTGACTTGCAGCGTGTGGATCGCGATGTGTTGGTTGAACGGGTTACTGGTCAGTTAGCGGTGGGATATATCGGCTTGGACCTCGAGGCTATTCAGGCCGAACTTGAGCAGGAGCCATGGGTATATCGCGCAGTGGTGGAGCGGCTTTGGCCGCGGGAATTGAAGATCACCATTGTTGAAGAAACCCCGATAGCCGTGTGGGGACGGGGCGGTTTGCTTAACCATCGAGGGCGGATTTTCGTTCCTCAGGATGGCAGTGATTACGGTGCAGACTTGCCGCGCTTAGATGGCCCGAAGGGCAGTGCGATAGAAATAATGCGGCAGTACCGGTTGATGAGTCAGTTGCTGGGTGACGAACAGCTCACCTTACAACACTTGGAAATGGATGCGCGAGGCAGCTGGACCGCCCGCATCGACGAGAATGTGGAGCTGGTGTTGGGGCGCCAGGAGCCACTGGAAAAATTACGGCGATTTCTGTGGGTTTACCGCAAGTATTTAGCGGCAGATTTCGCCACCGTTGCGCGGGTTGATATGCGCTACATAAATGGTCTCGCGGTTGCGCGGACTCAACACAGTGATAAGGGATAAACATGCACAGTGCGTTAGGAAAAATAGTTAGCGGCAATGCACGCTCACACTATGCGCCGTGCAGAGCTTGGGGGAAGTGCAGCTATGTCTAGTTCAAATGCCGGAAGAATGGTTGTCGGCCTCGATATTGGCACGTCGAAAGTCGTGGCGATTGTCGGCGCCATTAACGACGAAGACAAACTGGAGATCGTTGGCATTGGCTCTCACCCATCGCGCGGCTTAAAGAAAGGCGTGGTGGTGAATATCGAGTCCACCGTGCAATCCATCCAGCGGGCCATCGAAGAGGCTGAGCTGATGGCGGGTTGCGAGATCCACAGTGTGTATGTCGGGATTGCTGGCAATCATATTCGCAGCCTGAATTCCCACGGTATTGTCGCCATCCGCGATCGCGAGGTCTTCCAGCTGGATCTGGATCGCGTTATCGATGCCGCGCAGGCGGTAGCGATCCCGGCTGATCAAAAGGTGCTGCATATCCTGCCGCAGGAATTCGTTATCGATGAGCAGGAAGGCATCAAAGAACCGCTCGGGATGTCGGGGGTTCGGCTAGAGGCAAAGGTGCACTTAGTTACCTGTGCGGTGAATGCCATCCAAAACATTGAGAAGTGTATTCGTCGCTGTGGGCTGGAGGTTGAAGACGTCATTCTGGAGCAGCTGGCATCGAGCTATTCCGTGCTGACTGACGACGAAAAAGAGCTGGGGGTTTGTCTGGTCGACATTGGCGGTGGCACCAGCGATATCGCCATCTTTACCGACGGTGCCATTCGCCATACGGGTGTGATTCCCATTGCTGGCGACCAGGTGACCAATGACATTGCGATGGCGTTGCGCACACCGACCCAGTACGCCGAAGAGATCAAAATTAAATACGCCTGTGCCTTAACCCAGCTTGCCGGTGAGGGCGAGACGATCAAGGTTCCCAGCGTTGGCGAGCGGGCGCCGCGTGAGTTGTCGCGTCAGGCGCTGGCAGAAGTCGTCGAGCCCCGCTACGACGAGTTGTTCACCTTGGTACAGGCGGAGCTGCGACGCAGCGGCTACGAGGATTTGTGCGCGGCCGGCATCGTGCTGACCGGTGGCACCTCCAAAATGGAAGGGGTTGTTGAGCTTGCCGAGGAAATTTTCCACATGCCGGTGCGCATTGGCTCACCGCAGGATGTTCGCGGTTTGAACGACATTGTGCGCAACCCGATCTATGCAACCAGCGTGGGCCTGCTGCACTACGGCATTAAGCATCAAACCGAAAGTGGTGGTCATGGCCGCGTACGCCAAGACGGTTTCGTATCGCGGCTCAAGAGCTGGTTTCAAAACAATTTTTAACGAATCTGCAGCGGCGCCGATGTTGCCGCAGATGATAACGAAGTAGTAACGGGTCGTGTTTGGCAGCACGGCCAATATTGTAAAAGGGAGAAAGACCATGTTTGAACTCGTAGATAACGTTCCTCAGAACGCTGTGATTAAGGTTGTTGGTGTCGGTGGTGGCGGCGGTAATGCCGTTAAGCACATGATCGCTAACTCGGTAGACGGCGTAGATTTCATCTGCGCGAATACCGATGCGCAGGCGCTAACCGACGTCATGTCTAAAACTGTGCTGCAGTTGGGCACAACGATTACCAAGGGCTTGGGTGCTGGCGCGAATCCAGAAGTGGGTCGTCAGGCCGCCATGGAAGACCGCGATCGCATCGCCGAGGCGCTGGAAGGTGCTGATATGGTGTTCATCACCGCGGGTATGGGCGGCGGCACGGGTACCGGCGGTGCGCCAGTGGTTGCTGAAGTGGCGAAAGAGCTGGGTATTCTTACCGTTGCAGTCGTGACTAAGCCCTTCCCGTTTGAAGGTAAAAAGCGCTTAACCGTTGCCGAAGCGGGAATGAAAGAACTGCGTCAGCATGTGGATTCGCTGATCACTATCCCCAATGAAAAGCTGCTGCCAGTGCTGGGTAAAAACACCAGTCTGCTCGACGCTTTTAAAGCTGCTAACGACGTATTACTTGGCGCTGTACAGGGTATTGCCGACCTGATTATCCGCCCGGGTATGATTAACGTCGACTTTGCTGACGTGCGCACAGTGATGTCAGAAATGGGTATGGCGATGATGGGTAGCGGTATCGCTCGCGGTGAAAATCGCGCCTGTGAAGCGGCTGAAGCGGCGATTCGCAGCCCACTCCTAGAAGACGTGAATTTGGAAGGGGCGCGGGGCATTTTGGTTAATATTACCGCAGGATTGGACCTCTCCCTAGGCGAGTTCAGCGATGTCGGGGATACTATCAAGGAATTCGCGTCCGAGGACGCAACCGTGGTGGTTGGTACGGTTATCGACCCAGAAATGAGCGAAGAGCTGCGGGTTACTGTGGTGGCGACAGGCTTGGACGGTGTGGCACAAGAAGTGCCCTTGAAAGCCGTTGAAAATAAACCTGTTGAGCGTGCGAGTGACTACCGCAAGTTGGACCGCCCAACCATTATGCGTAATCAACAAGCGGCGGCAGCGCGCGAAGCGGTTGCGGCGGCGCCTGTCGTTGAAGACAAGGATATGGAATACCTGGATATTCCAGCGTTCTTGCGCCGTCAGGCAGACTGATACGCAGCAGCGTTAGTCGCGCGGGCGCCGCCGACCTTAGGTCGGCGTAGCGTGCGATGGCGTCTTTGCGTCTTTAAAAGAGTATAGAAAATGATCAGACAACGAACATTGCGCAATACCATCCGGGCGACCGGGATAGGTTTGCATACTGGGGAAAAAGTCTTTTTGACCCTGAAGCCAGCGCCCGTTGATACGGGTGTGATCTTCCGGCGAACGGACCTGAACCCCGTTGTCGAGATTCATGCTCACGCAGAGAATGTCGGTGATACAACGCTCTCCACAACGTTGGTTAATGGTGATGTTCGCGTGTCGACCGTAGAGCACCTGCTGTCAGCGATGGCAGGGTTAGGTATCGACAACGCCTACGTGGAGCTGAGCTCCTCAGAAGTGCCCATTATGGATGGCAGTGCGGGTCCGTTCGTGTTTTTGATTCAGTCTGCGGGAATCGAAGAGCAGGGCGCGCCCAAAAAGTTCATCCGTATTAAACGTCCAGTTACCGTGAAAGACGGCGATAAAGTCGCGAGTTTTCTCCCTTTTGACGGCTTTAAAGTTTCTTTCACGATCGACTTTGATCACCCTGTTTTCAGGGATCGGACAGGGCACGCTGAGTTGGATTTTTCCAGCACCTCTTTTGTTAAAGAGGTGAGCCGCGCTCGCACATTTGGGTTTATGCATGAAATCGAATACCTGCGCTCCAAGGGTCTAGCCCAGGGCGGCAGTGTCGACAATGCCATCGTGGTGGACGAGTACCGTATTTTGAACGAAGACGGCCTTCGCTATGAAGACGAATTCGTGAAACACAAAGTGCTCGATGCTATTGGTGACCTCTACCTCCTGGGTACCAGCCTTATCGGTGAGTTCAAGGCGTTTAAGTCTGGCCACGGCTTAAATAATGCCTCGCTTCGCAAACTCATCAAAGAGACTGACGCCTGGGAGTGGGTGACCTTTGAAGACCCCGCCGACGCCCCCATCACCTATGCCGCTGCGGCTGCAGTTAACGCGTAATTTCTGGCCATTTCCGGCGCGAGCAACGGCCGCCGGGAATGGCAATCTTTTCTCATCTATGCGATATTGCCACCCGGTAGCGCAGTGCTCGCACAGCTCCTGCTCGCGCCCACTTGCTGGGTGTCGGTCGCAGTGATCTTCACCGATACGCCCTTGAATTTTTGTCATCTGGCCCTCATTGACGTAGTTTAGCGTGGCGCTGCCATTAGGGTTCACAGGCCCTAGCACGCAGGAACTCATATTCCCCGGGAAAGCAACGACTCATCATGATCACATCCGTAGTCAAAAAGGTATTTGGAAGCAAGAATGATCGCGAGCTGAAACGCATGCGAAAAGTTGTTGCACGTATATCCGCCATGGAACAGGAGCTAACCGCTTTAGACGATGCCTCGCTCCAGGCCAAAACCGGTGAATTTCGCCAGCGATTGAGTGCCGGCGAGTCCTTGGATCAGCTCTTGCCGGAAGCGTTTGCGGTGGCCCGAGAGGCTGGCCGGCGGGTGCTCGGTATGCGTCACTTTGATGTGCAGTTGATCGGTGGTATCACCATGCACGAGGGCCGTATTGCGGAGATGCGCACGGGTGAGGGTAAAACGCTTGTGGCGACATTGCCGGTCTATCTTAACGCGCTTGCAGGCAAGGGCGTGTTCGTTGTTACCGTGAACGATTATCTCGCCCAGCGTGATGCCAACTGGATGCGGCCACTCTACGAATTTCTCGGCTTAAGTGTGGGTATCATTCGCTCTGGGCAGGGTGCGGAAGAGAAGCGCGCCGCTTATGAGTCGGATATCACCTACGGCACCAATAATGAATTTGGTTTCGACTATCTGCGCGACAATATGGCCTTCGCGATTGAGGACCGTTATCAGCGCGAATTGAATTTTGCCATTGTCGATGAGGTCGACTCGATCCTGATCGACGAGGCGAGAACGCCGCTGATAATTTCTGGGCCGGCGCAAGACAGCTCAGCCCTTTATAAACAGATAAACCGTTTTATTCCCCAGCTGCAGCCCGTGCCAGAGAGTGAAGGCGAGCCACAAGCGGGTGTTGAAGCGGCAGAAGGCCATTACACCGTTGACGAGAAAATGCGTCAGGTGGAGCTCAACGAGGCAGGCCACCAACTGGTTGAAGATCTGTTGATCCAGGCCGGCCTGTTGGAGGAGGGCGACAGCCTGTATTCGGCTAGCAATCTTAGCCTCCTGCACCATGTTAATTCGGCGCTTCGTGCCCACGTGCTGTTTAACAACAACGTGGAATACATCGTTCAAAATGACCAGGTTGTGTTGATCGATGAACATACTGGCCGGACAATGCCAGGGCGACGCCTGTCTGAGGGCTTGCACCAAGCGATCGAAGCAAAGGAAGGGGTCACTGTTCAAGCTGAGAGCCAAACGCTGGCGTCGACAACCTTCCAGAATTATTTCCGCTTGTTTAACAAGCTCGCCGGTATGACGGGCACGGCAGACACCGAAGCCTTCGAATTTAAGCAGATCTACGGTTTGGACGTGGTGGTCATTCCCACCAATAAGCCCAATGCGCGTCGCGATTTGAATGACCTTGTATACCTGAGCAAAGAAGAAAAGTACGACGCCATTGTTGAAGACGTTAAGGGCATTGTCGAAACGGGCGCCCCGGTTCTGGTGGGTACTGCCTCGATTGAAACGTCTGAGGAAATGTCCAAGCGCTTCAAGCAAGCGGCAATCCCTCACAAAGTGCTGAACGCGAAGTATCACGAGCAAGAAGCAGAAATTATTGCTCAGGCGGGGCGCCCCGGCGTGGTAACGATTGCCACCAACATGGCGGGTCGAGGCACCGATATTGTACTCGGCGGCAGCGTCGATGCAGAAATTGAACAGCTCGATTCGCCCTCAGACGCTGTGATCAGTGAGCTTCGTGAGGCTTGGAAACTGCGCCATGAGCAGGTGATTCAAGCGGGTGGTTTACATATTATCGGCACAGAACGTCACGAGTCTCGCCGTATCGAC
This sequence comes from uncultured Spongiibacter sp., assembly GCF_964011655.1. Lineage (NCBI taxonomy): Bacteria > Pseudomonadati > Pseudomonadota > Gammaproteobacteria > Cellvibrionales > Spongiibacteraceae > Spongiibacter > uncultured Spongiibacter sp. The sequence goes on from NZ_CAXGPO010000006.1 coordinate 22,798, forward strand.
AACCAGCTTCGCGGTCGTGCGGGGCGCCAGGGCGACCCGGGTCTATCGCGGTTTTACTTGTCTCTGGAAGACAACCTGATGCGTATTTTTGCCTCGGATCGGGTTCGCGGCATTATGCAGGCATTGGGCCTGGAGAAAGGCGAAGCCATTGAGCATCGCATGGTTTCAAACGCCATTGAGAAAGCGCAGCGCAAGGTAGAGGGACGCAACTTCGATATTCGCAAGCAATTGCTGGAATACGATGATGTTGCCAATGACCAGCGGCAAATTATCTACCAGCAGCGCAATGAGCTGCTGGAGTCAGACGACATTAGCGAGATGCTATCGGCTGTTCGCAACGACGTGGTGCAAGATGTCGTCAGCGAGTATATCCCTATGCAGAGCATGGTCGAGCAGTGGGATGTTGCGGGCTTGGAGCGCCGTATCGAAGCGGACTTCGGTGTGAAGTTGCCGATTGCGCAGTGGCTGGATGAAGACAAAAAGCTGCAGGAAGAGGGCGTTCGTCAGCGTATTATCGACGCCGTCGACGCTGCCTATGCCAGCAAGTGCGCGCAAGTTGGGCCGGACATGCGCAAAATTGAGCGCCACATTATGCTGCAAGTGCTCGATACCCTGTGGAAAGAGCATCTGGCAACGATGGATCACCTTCGTCAGGGTATTCATCTGCGCGCTTTTGCGCAGAAGAACCCAAAGCAGGAATACAAGCGCGAGGCCTTCGAGTTATTCCAGCAAATGTTGGAGAGCTTAAAGCACGAGGTTGTGCGCTTCCTGTCGCATTTGCAGCTGCAGCAAGATGAGAGCGCTGAAGCACTTGAGCAGCAGCGCCGCGAAGAACAGGCAAAGCGCGCGATGGAATTCCAGCACGCGGAAAGCTCTGCGCTGGACGATGAGGGGCTGCAAGATGAGCCCAGCGACACGCCAAAAACCCCCGAGACCTTTGTTCGAGAGGGACGTAAGGTTGGGCGCAATGAGCCCTGTCCCTGTGGTTCAGGCAAAAAATACAAACAGTGCCACGGTAAGTTGGACTAACCCTTAGCCTTGTTGAAGGGCAGACAGTCAAAATAGGAAACAGTGATGGCAGTGGGTTCGGGGAAATTTGGGCATTTGCACACCGTGCCAGGTGTGCGTCTTGGTATTGCCAGTGCGGGTATCAAGAAAGTCGGCCGTAAAGATATTGTGGTTTTCGAATTGGCGCCGGGCAGCAGTGTTGCCGGCGTGTTCACGCAGAATGCATTTTGTGCTGCGCCGGTAACGGTGGCCAAGTCTCATATTGCTGGTGCTGAGAGCCGTTACCTTCTGGTGAATACCGGCAATGCAAATGCAGGCACCGGTGAGCAGGGCATGCGCGATGCTAAGCGCTGCTGTGAGGCCTTGGCTGAGCTGACATCGGTATCCCCCGAGCAGGTGTTGCCATTCTCAACAGGTGTGATCGGCGAGTCTCTGCCGGTTGATAAAATACTGACGGCGTTGCCCGATGCCTTGTCTGACCTATCAGAGGATAACTGGGCGGCGGCGGCCAGCGGTATCATGACGACGGACACGCGTCCAAAGGCCTGCTCGCGTCAATTAGAATGGCAAGGCAGCACGATTACGATCACCGGTATCTCCAAGGGTGCCGGCATGATCAAGCCGAATATGGCGACGATGCTTGGCTATGTAGCCTGCGATGCACGCATTGAACCGGGCCTGCTTCAGTCCATGGTCACGCGCTGTGCTAATGGCTCGTTTAACCGCATCACGGTTGATGGCGATACTTCGACGAATGACGCTTGCATGCTGATCGCCAGCGGCGAGTCGGGGCTGGAAGTGACTGAGCAAACGCCGGAATTGTTGGCCGCCTTGCAAGCGCTGTTGGATGAGGTTTTTCTGGAGTTGGCGCACGCCATTGTGCGCGATGGTGAAGGCGCTACCAAGTTTGTAGAAGTGGCGGTGAGTGGGGCGCGGACGTCTGACGAGGCGCTAAAAGTGGCCTACACAGTTGCCGAATCTCCTCTGGTGAAAACTGCCTTGTTTGCCAGCGACCCCAACTGGGGGCGTATCCTTGCGGCCATCGGGCGCGCAGGTGTCGAACGCCTAACGGTTGAAGATGTCAGGGTTCACCTTGACGAGGTGTTGATTGCCGAGCGCGGTGGCCGTGCGGCCTCTTACACTGAAGAGGCTGGTGCTGCCGTGATGAAGAAAGACGAGATTGCTATCCGCATTGATCTCGGTCGCGGCAATGCGCGGGAGACGGTGTGGACCACCGATTTTTCTTATGACTACGTCAAGATTAACGCGGAGTACCGCAGCTAGTGGCGGTCGTGCACGTTGCAGTGGGTGTTATCTGCGATGACCAGCACAATATCCTGATTGCCAAGCGCTCTGCAGACCGCCATCAAGGGGGCCTGTGGGAGTTCCCCGGAGGCAAGGTGGAAAGCGGCGAATCTCTGGTTGAGGCGTTAGAGCGGGAGCTGCAAGAAGAAATAGGGATTAGTCTTGTGCCTGAGCAGTGCTCGCCGCTGCTCAAGATCGAGCACGACTACGGGGATAAACAAGTTTGTTTAGATGTGTGCTGGGTCAGAGGGTTTCGCGGCCAGCCAGAGGGCCGAGAGGGGCAGCCCCTAATGTGGGTTGCACCGCAGAACTTAAGTCAGTACCCCTTTCCCGAAGCAAATCGCGCGATTATCGATGCCATAATGGCGAGTGCAGGTTAACAGGCACTCGCCAATCAGCGCGGCTTGTAGTCGTCGTTTAAGTCGCCACTCAGAATATCTTCATAATCGGGTTGCCCCGGAATATGGTGTTCCTCGTTTGACCAAGCGACAAAATCCTGATTTTTGCAGTTCTCGCTGCAAAATGGGCGGTAAGGGTTGCCGCTGTCCCATTTTAATTTTGCGCCACAGTTTGGGCAGGGCACGATGGTGCTAAGTGTCGTGGGCTTGTTTGCTGTGCTCACTGCGCTTTTTTCTCCTCGGCATAGGCCAAGTACTGCTGGTGCAGTGTTTCCACTTTTACATCCAATTGTTCGATATCGCCACTATTATCAACCACATCATCGGCGGCATCCAACCGTTGTTGGCGGCTGGCCTGGCTGGCCATAATCCGCTCTACTTGGGCCCGGTCATTGTCATCACGCGTCATTGTGCGAGCAACCTGGATGGACTCCGGAACATCGATCACTAATAGGCGGTCACAAAGCGCCTTCTGCCCACCCTCTACCAGTAATGGCGAAACGTAAATGACGTAAGCGCCTTTGGCTTGCTCAAGCTGGTTTAGCGTCTCGGTGGCAATTAGCGGGTGCAGGAGTGCCTCTAACCACTGCTTGTCTTCGGCATTGCTGAATATTCGTTTTCTCAACTCCGCGCGCCGGAGTTCCCCGTTTGCATCCACAATCGCATCACCAAAATGCTGTTGAATAGCCTTTAATGCGTCGCTTCCTGGTTCAACGACCTGGCGGGCTATCACGTCTGCGTCCACGACGGTAATGCCGCGCGTTGCAAAGCGGTCCGACACGGCGGTTTTACCGCTGCCAATGCCGCCACTGAGTCCTACAATGAAGTTGCTCACAATCGAAATTCCGTGTTTATCAAAGCGGTGGTAGCCCGGCGAACGTCAGATAGCCGTTCAATAAGGCAGGGCCCCAAAATAAGGCGATCCAGCCTGCCATCGCAAGGTAGGGGCCAAAGGGAATGGTGCCGGCATTGTCCCGACCTTTGATCGCCAGCAGCATGCCGCCGAGCACCGCGCCGACTACCGATGACAGCAAAATGATAACCGGCAGCATCTGCCAACCGAGCCAGGCACCGAGGGCGGCCAGTAGCTTAAAGTCGCCGTAGCCCATCCCCTCTTTGCCTGTTGCCAGCTTAAACAGCCAGTAAACCGACCACAGAGACAAATAGCCAAAGATCGCGCCCCAAACGGCGTCCTGAAGCGGCACGGTCCCACTCAAGGCGTTGTACGCCAGGCCGAGCCAGAGCAGTGGCAGGGTCAAGCTGTCTGGCAGGAGTTTGTGGTCGATATCTATCATGCTCATCACCAGCAGCAGCCAACTGAAGACAATGACGGCTGCGGTGTGCCAGGACATACCGAACTGAACGGCGGCAAAGACGGCGAGGATGGCCGTTGCGAGTTCTATCGCGGGATAACGCAAGCCGATTCCCGCTTTACAGTTGGCGCAGCGACCGCGTAAAAGTATGAAGCTGATAAGAGGGATATTCTGCCAGGCTCTCACGGGGGCGTGGCAATGGGGGCAGTGCGAATGGGGGTAAGACAGCGTAAAGTGTTCCTGCGAATCCGTCCCGTCCTGCTCCAGAATGAGCCTGCACTCCTGCTTCCAGCGCGCCTCCATCATTTTGGGTAAACGGTAAATAACAACGTTAAAAAAACTGCCAAACAATAGGCTAAAGACGGCGAGCAGCGCCATGCTTAGCGCTGGGTTGGAGTGTAAATAGCTCAGGGTAGACATGAATAAAACCTAGCGTTGCGCCGCGCAATGTTGGCTAGCGGCGCTTGAAGTAGTGGACAAGCCCGAGATGGTTAAATCGCGGAACCCAGCATGAAGATTGGTAGGTACATTGCGATCATCAAACCGCCAACCAGCACGCCGAGAACCGACATAATGAAGGGCTCTAGCAGCGCCGTCAGAGAGTCTACCGCATTGTCCACGGCCTCTTCGTAATGATTGGCCACTTTATCGAGCATTTCGTCCAGCGAGCCAGACTCTTCACCTATCGAGACCATCTGCAGCAGCATGGTGGGGAAGAGATTAGTAAAGCGGATGGCAGAATACAGCGTCTGCCCCGTGGTCACGTCGTCGCGAATTTGAATAATGGCTTTGTTGTATACGGCATTGCCCGCGGCGCCGGCAACAGAGTTGAGGGCATCTACCAGCGGAACACCGGCGCCGAAAGTGGTGGCGAGGGTGCGAGAGAAGCGGGCAATGACCGAGTTGTAAATAATATCGCCGACAGCGGGTATTTTAAGAGAGACCTTGTCGACCCAGTCTGAAAAAGCCTGAGAGCGCCGGCGTGCCTGACCAAAGGCATACACCGATACGCCAATAGCGGCGAACATAATATACCAATTGGCCTGCATCCACTCCGACATCCCTACCACAAGTTTGGTGAATGCTGGCAGATCTGAGCCGAAGCTTTCAAAAGTAGCGGCAAACTGGGGAACGACCTTGATAAGCAGTATCGCGGTGACCACGATGGCGACGACAATAACCGCAATGGGGTAGGTGAGGGCTTTTTTGATCTTGGCTTTTAGTGCCTCGGTTTTTTCCTTGTAGGTCGCTACACGGTCAAGCATGAGTTCAAGCGTACCGGATTGCTCGCCGGACTCGACCAGGCTACAAAACAAATCATCGAAGTACTTGGGGTGTTTGGCGCAGGCGGCGGCAAAGCTGCCGCCGGAGGCTACATCGTTTTTAATGGCGTTGACCAGCTCGGTCATTGTCGGGTTGCCCGCGCCCTCGGCGACAATGTCGAAGCTTTGCACCAGCGGCACCCCGGCTTTAAGCATGGTGGCCATTTGCCGGGTGAAAATGGCGATATCTGCCGGTTTGATTGGCTTTTTGCTACTGAACAGTGGCTTGGGCTTACGCTTTACAACCTTGGGGGCAATGCCCTGCTTGCGCAACTGCGCCTTGGCAATCGCCGGAGAAATAGCAACCATTTCTCCACGGGTTTTTCGGCCTTGCTTATCGGTACCCTGCCAGACAAAAACGGCATCTTTATTCTGTGCGGCCATAATGCTTCTCGAATCTTGTTTTAATCTTTGGTCACGCGGTTAACTTCACTGAGGCTGGTGACGCCTTGTGCGCACTTCTTGAGTGCAGACTGGCGCAAATTATTAAAGCCTTCTCGTTGCGCCTGGTCGGCAATTTCCAATGAGTTGCCGTTCTCCATGATAATACGAGAGATATCTGGTGTTATGCGAACAACTTCGTATATCCCAACGCGGCCTTTGAAACCGTTGTTGCAGCGCTCACAGCCAACCGGCTCCATAATCATAGCTGAGCTTAGCATTTCTTCCGTAAAACCTTCCTCTAACAGGGTTTCTTTAGGGATATCTGCAGGTTTTGCGCATTCCTTGCAGAGCCTGCGAGCCAGACGCTGGGCAATAATTAAGCTGACGGAGGTTGCCACATTGAAGGCGGGCACACCCATGTTCAGCAGGCGGGTTAAGGTTTCCGGGGCACTATTGGTGTGCAGGGTAGATAAAACCAAGTGACCAGTCTGCGCGGCCTTAATAGCAATTTCGGCGGTTTCGAGGTCCCGTATCTCACCCACCATGATAATGTCGGGGTCCTGACGCAGGAAGGATCGCAGGGCCTCGGCAAAGCCCAGGCCGACCTTGGTATTCACGTGTACCTGGTTAATGCCTTCCAGGTTGATCTCTACCGGGTCTTCTGCCGTGGAGATATTGAGCTCTGGGGTATTGAGAATGTTCAGGCCGGTATACAGCGATACCGTCTTACCTGAGCCTGTCGGCCCCGTCACCAAAATCATACCTTGAGGCTGGTTGAGGGCCGATAGGTACATCTCCTTTTGCTCGGGCTCATAACCCAGAGCGTCGATGCCCATTTGTGCGGAAGACGGGTCAAGAATCCGCAGCACGACCTTCTCTCCCCACAGCGTGGGCAGCGTGTTTACACGAAAGTCGATAGCGCGGGTTTTGGACAGCTTCATTTTTATGCGGCCATCCTGGGGGATGCGTCGCTCAGAGATATCCATTTGTGACATAACTTTCAAGCGCGCAGCCAGTCGAAAGCCCAGTGATGCCGGCGGGCGGGCGACTTCCTGCAAAATACCGTCGGTGCGAAAGCGCACACGGTAGGTCTTTTCGTAGGGTTCGAAGTGAATATCGGAAGCGCCGCCGCGAATCGCGTCCAGCAAGACTTTATTTACGAATTTGACGACGGGCGCTTCGTCGGCACCGCTGCTATCGCCTTCAGCAGCAGCGTCCTCGTCTACCGCCTGAACGTCCAAGTTCTCCAGGTCGATATCATCCATCTCACCCAGGCTGTCGGTGAGAGACTCTTCCTGGGCGGCCATATAGCTATCGATGGCTGCGTTCAGCGCGGACTCCTCAACAACAATGGGCTCAGTGCTGAGGTTGGTATGAAATTTTACCTGATCCAAGGCGTGGAGATTGGTGGGGTCCGACATGCCTATATAGAGGCGCTTCCCCCGCTGCCACAAAGGCACAATGCGGTGGCTGCGTATCAACTTGCTGTCTACCAGTTTTTTCGGCGCCAAGTCGATATTGAAGGCCCGCAAATCCAAAAAGGGAATGCCAAACTCATCCGCGGCTGCCTCGGCCACGGCGATGCCATCCACCAGCTTGCTGGCCACCAAATGGCTGACAAAGCTTTTCTTCTCTTTGCTCGCGGCTTCTTGCGCCCTGCGAATGCCGGCCTCATCGATTAAACCGTCGAAGACCAGTCGGCGAGCCAAACCGGTTAAGGGCGTGCTGGAAGAGTTCATAAGCCGTTCTTTTTCTTGGTGTTGGATAGAGAAATATCGAAATGCATACAGTACTCTAGCACGCTCGCTCGGGTAGTTGGATAGGGAGTTCAACAGGAAAGTCTCCTCCCATCGAGTGTCGACACACTTGCCCCATCTGGTATTGGAGAAAAATAATAATGGCGTCCTTGCCCTCGCTAAAGGCTTTCGGCTTTGATCTAAAGCGTCCCGCAGACTTGCTGCAACTAATCTTGCTACTGTTGGTGTTCTCAGTCGCCCTGCTAACCGGCACTTGGGATCTGGGCAACTCCCGGATTGTGATGTACCACCAGCTGGTATTTATCGCCGCGTTTGCGTTGCTACAGGCTTGGCGGGTTGCGTGGTTGCCGCTCATTCGCGATAACCGTTGGATTTTGGTGCTTACACTTGCTTGGGTGGTGTCGGTTTCGGTGTCTTTTTACACCTCGCCGCTGAATTTACAGTTTCTGACGGTGGCGCAGTTTCGCTATGCAGAGACGCTGGTACATATTTTTTTCTTCCTTTCGTTATATGTTTCTAACCAATTAAGCCCTTTGCTAATCAAGAAGGTACTGACCGCTATTGTATTCAGTAATGCGCTGGTTGTAGTGCATGCCTTTTTAACGTGGCACTTTAGTCCGGAGCTCAATATCCATACTCACAAGATGTGGTTTAGCAACTTCCCGATGGCAGGTCATGCTCGGCACGCAGGTTACAATATGCTCGTAGCGGTATTGGCTGCAATTGGGTTGGTCATATCAAGCCGGCAGCGACGCGGCGCACTGCTGGCGACTATAGGCCTGATAGTGGTTGGTAGTTGCCTTGTTTGGTTGGGCGGGCGTGGTTCCATGCTCTCAGCGATTATAGGCCTCCTAGTTGCTGGGCTAGTGTTCCGGCCCAAAATAGCGCCATTTAAGAAGGCGGCGATTGCTGGGGCGATAGTGCTATCGGTATTTTTCGCCGAGCAGTCGTCGCACTTTGGTTTTAACGGGCTGGGAAATTCTGTTGCGCGTTCAGTCGCCGCTGAGGATCTTAATCGTCTGTCCTCAAGCCGCTTGGCGATATGGCGGGACTCACTAGAAAAGCTAGACGGGCATTGGCTAAAGGGGCTCGGCTCTCAAGCTTATCTATTGCTGCCAGACAAGATCGCCCGAAAAACCTCCATGCCTCATAACGTTTTTGTTCAGTTCCTGCTTGAGTGGGGGGTAATTGGCACGCTGTTGTTTTCTGCACTATTCGCCACTTTGCTGTACCGCATTGCTTGTGTATCCGCTCAGTCGCAGGGGCAAAGCGAGCTTGGGTTGGTATTTTCTGCGTCGGCGATTGTTGTTGCTCTGTCGGCACACGGCCTAACAGATGGCACCTTTTACCACGGAAAGGCGAGCTTTTATTTGGCGTTGACGGCCGCGCTTTGCTTTGCGTTCACTAAGCGTCAAAATTTGGCAATAGCTGACAAATAGTGTCACTGCTTGTGCTGGCAGTTCGGTTAAAGCCCGTATTTTACGAAGCGAGGCGGGTTGGCACGAAAACCGCATAGCTAATTACAGGTTGATAGTGGTCAATCGCAATAAATAAGTATCTGGAGAAGACTATGAAGCAAGTACAGCAGGGTTTTACACTGATTGAATTGATGATCGTGGTGGCGATTATCGGTATTTTGGCAGCGGTCGCATTGCCTGCTTATCAAGATTACACAGTTCGTGCGAAAATGTCTGAGGTCGTTCTCGCGGCGTCTGCGTGCCGTACAACTATTACTGAGGTGGTCCAGAGCTCCGACAGTCTGCCGACGGCGGGAAATTGGGGGTGCGAAAGCTCTACTGCCACTTCTAAGTACGTAAAATCTGTGGCTACGGACGGTAATGGCGTAATCACTGTTACTGCAGATGGCATTGATGCTGCAGTCAATGATGAAACGATCACTTTAATTCCGACTACCGCAACTGATGGTACAGTGACTGCTCCAACAGCTGGTGGATCTATTTACGAATGGATTTGTGGTGGTACTGGCACATCTGTCCCAGCAAAGTATCTACCCGGTTCATGTCGCGGTTAATATCGCTTAAAGCGATTGGGAGAGGCGTCCAATAGGGCGCCTTTTTTATTTGGAGTTCTGCAACGTTGTCAGCCCTTGCACTTTTTATCCTTACCACACTTTCGTATTTTGGCTCTGTAAACCCAAATCCTTTAGGACTGATTAGCGGCATCTTCATTTTTTGCGCTGCCGTTGCCATACTGTGGTGGCTGGTGGGCGGAAAGCGCGGTTGGTTGGGAAGTTTAGTATCCTGCTTGTTGGTCGCATTATTTCTTTTGCTCACTGTCTCTAATTGGTGGCACTTTCAATATTTTCAGTCTTACTTTAATTATGAAGCGCTTGCCTTAATTGGTGATGCGCCTGAGGCGCTGAAAAGTGTTTCGCAATTTGAATACACACGCGAAGCCGTCGTCCTCGCCGTCGGAAGCCTACTTCCTTTAGTGCTAGCGCAGCTATTTAGTCTGCCTCTTATACCGCGCTCGCCGCGCGTGCGGTATGTTGGCGCGGCAAGTTTTTTTGCCGCAGCGCTGGTTTCAGGTGGTATCGTTCACAGTTCAGTGGCGAACTATAAAAGCGTGGGGATATTCAGTTTGTCGCCGGCTTACCTCCATCCCGTGCATGCTTTTTTCATGTCGATGTCGAGTCAGCAAGAGCATGTTGGCGCGGAGTTCGAGGCGCTTAATTTATTCCAGCAGGCGAACCGTGGCGACTCTACATTTGTTGAGCGCAGTAACAAAAATATCATTGTTATTATGCTTGAATCTGTTCGTGCTTCCCAGCTGGATTACTATGCAGCATTGGGTGGTAAGGAGGGTATAGCGGCGACCCCTGTATTCAACGCCTTTGCTGCCAACAATATTTCGGCAAAGAATTTTTACGCCAATACCAATTTCACCGTGAAAGGCGAGATGGCGATTTGGTGCGGTCTGTTGGATCGCAACGCCAAGCCGCCGCTGTCGACGATTAGTGAACAGCTAGCGAACAACTTACCTTGCATGCCGTCAATGCTTCGCGACTTGGGGTATGACACGCGCTTTTATCACGGCTATCAATCGCGCTTTTATAACCGCCGTGCGTTTTTGCCTAAAGTGGGTTTTGAAAACAGCCTCTTCTTTGCTGATGTGAGTGAGGGGCGTTCGGTTGAAGAAATTGGCTGGGGTATTTCCGATGAGGCAATGCTGGGCCTGATGCTCGACGAGCTTCAGTCGCTAGCTTCGCCATTTTTTGCTCATATCACCACGCTCAGCAGTCACTACCCCTTTCATTGGCAGTGGCCGGAGGCATCCCAGTCCGCCCAGTTCGTGGAGAGCGGGGATAAGCTTTACGACAATTACCGAAGGGCCGTGGCCTACGAAGATTACGCTTTTGGCAAATTTTGGGAGGCTTTTAAGCGCTCCCCTCTCGCTGAAAATACGATTGTTGTCGTCACGGCTGACCACGGCGTGTGGACGTTTTCGCCGGAGGATGCGGCGCAGGGCGACAATGTTGTGCTGGATGAAAAATTTTTCCGTATGCCGTTGGCGATATACCATCCTGACGTGGACGAGCCTCAGGTCATTGAGCAGGTTTCCAGTCAAATTGATATTGCGCCGACGCTACTGGCAATGCTGGGTTTGCCCCATGACGAGTTTGTTGGAAAGAACATGCTTACCGAGGTGGAGCGGCCCTGGGCGCTGATGATGAAAAGTGGCCAGCTAGTGGTGCGCGTTGAGAATATGCTTTGCCGGATAAACGGGCGGGAATGTGCAGGCCTGCATCAAGAATGCATCGCCCACCAGTTTGGTGAGCTCTTTCTGAAGAAATTCACTGACATGCAGGCTTGTTATAACGTTGATGGCGACCTGCTTCAGGGCGGCACTTATTCAGGAGTGGCAGAGAGTGAGCCGTGGTTGCAGCACGGTTTCAATCTCATTAATTATCACAATAAGCGTGCGCTTGGTGCTACCGACTAAGGGCTTCTTATGTCAGCCGCATCGACAAATCCACTGCCCTGGCATGCTTAGTCAATGCGCCTATCGAGATGTAATCAACGCCGGTCTCTGCAATTCCTGCCAGTGTGGCTTTGCTAACATTTCCCGAGGCCTCTAGTTTGGCGCGGCCTGCGGTTAGGTCCACGCCTTTGCGCATATCGTCCAGGCTGAAGTTATCCAGCATGATGGTGTCAGCGCGGGCGTCGAGGGCTTGTTCCAGCTCGTTCAATGACTCTACTTCAACTTCCACGGGTTTGCCTGGTGCCAGCTGGCGGGCAGCCGCGATAGCGTTGGCGATGCTGCCGGCAGCTGCAATGTGGTTCTCTTTAATAAGGAAAGCGTCGTAAAGGCCGATGCGATGGTTGTGGCAGCCGCCGCAGGTTACAGCGTATTTTTGCGCGGTGCGCAGGCCGGGAATGGTTTTGCGGGTGTCCAGAAGTTTGACCTGGGTATGCGCCACAATGTCGGCGTAGTCTCGGCAGGTAGTGGCGGTGCCAGAAAGCAGCTGCAGAAAATTGAGAGCACTGCGCTCACCGGTCAGCAGGCTTCTGGCTTTTCCTTGTAGCTCAAATAACACGCTATTTGGTTCAACGCGGTCCCCGTCTTTGACGTGCCAGGTAACTGTGACTGAGTTATCAATTTGTCGAAATACTTCGTCTACCCAGGCCTGCCCGCATATAACCGCTGCCTCTCGGCTGATAATTTTTGCAGCGGCGATTTCTGTGTCCGGGATTAACATGGCGGTGATGTCACCGCTGCCGATATCCTCCTTCAGTGCTGCGCGTACAGCGGATTGAACGTCGTTTTCAGTGGCTGTCGGGAGGGGCATGGATAGGCCTCAATGGCAAATTTACTGATAAAAATTTATGGCGATTCCGCTGGCAACAACACAGTTGCCCCTAGTCTTCTAGGTAGTTTCCCGCGCTGGTCGCTGGGAAATGGCAGCTGCTATAAAACGCCTAAGTGAAAGGTTGCGGATGCGCGACGCAGGCGGAGTTTACCAAGATGGGAGGTATAGGTGTAGTTGAGTGCGCAGATATGCATAATTCGCTACTGACGACTCAACGACACTTTGGTATAACTGTGTGACCTAGGAAGGGTTGAAGCAAGCAAGGACGGCTAAGGTCGTGTCCCGAGCGGTGGGTTTCCAATACATTGCCATCGCATATCGAGATACAACGTACAAATAGAATACTAGCAGTTCGACAGATGGCTGGCAGAAATCAAAATGACTGATAAACCCAACAATGTTGTGGATTTAACCACACGCAGAGACCCGACACCCGGCGCCGCTGACGCCAGTGTGGCCGAGTTGCCTGCCGGTATGGCGGCCCTGCGTGAGAAATGTCAGTTATTCTTGGCAGAGCGTCTTACCAGCTTATTGGACGATGTCGATGACACGCTCTTTGAGCTTGCGGACGAAGCGAGCAGTGCCAAAGAACAGCATCTGTATTTTGACTCGATGCGTGAAATTCGCGTTCATCGCCAAGTGATAGAGCAAAAATTTAGCACAAAACTTCGCGACAATTTTACGGATCAGCTGAACGCCGCCGTCAACGGCGCTGCAGACCGAGGTCGAGCTAAGTTAAAGCTGCTTGAGTCAGATGCTCTGGAAGAGCTGGTTGCTATTGAAGGCATGGCGAAGAAAGCCGAGCGCCAGCACTTGCAACAATTGTGGCAGTTGAGTGTTGCCTGGCAACATAGTGTTGGTGGCGAAAGTATCAGTGCGGCGGAGTTGCCAATGGGGCCGGCAAAAATTGCCAAGGCCTTCAGTGAGGCATGCCGCGACCTGAATATCGATATCAAAGCCCGTTTAATACTGTTTAAGATGTTCGACAGCCAAATCATCTCCCGCTATGGCGAGCTGTTTGATTTGATGCTGCCGGTGTTGGAGACAAGCGGCGTCGCCTTGGAATCAGAGCAACCTGAGCCTCGGCAGCGCGAAGATGAGTCCTCGGCGGCAACGGAGTCCTCCGGGGCTGTGGATGAAGGGAATTCGCGGCCGGCTGCTGAGTTGGTAAATCAATTGGTCGATGCCATGGACGAGGTCTTTCAACAGGCCTCTGCGAATGAGTCGGCGACTCTTTCCAAGCCGTCGTTTATGGTCGCCCTGCAAGATATGCAGGACGAGCAGTTTAGCCACTTGAAAACCCGGGGTGCGGCGAACGACAGTCACGCATTTCTTGAGATTTCGCAAAAGCTGGTTTCCCGGCTACGCGAAGTGAGCCGGGTTTCGCAAAATGATGCGTCGGCGCTCTCCCTCGAGAGAGATCAGGATACCGTGCATTTCGTCGGTACCTTATTCCAGTATATGCTCGAAGGCGATGGGCTTTCCGATCCTCTGAAGCGCTTGTTGGCTCACTTGCAGATCCCGATTCTAAAAATGGCGATGCTGGATAAGAGCTTCTTTAGTCGAGAAGAGCACCCGGCCAGAAAGTTGCTCAGTGCGATCGTTGGCGCGGGTATTGGTTGGTCGCCTGTTTCCACGCCCGAAAAAGACCCGCTGTATAAAAAGCTTGAAGAAGTCGTCATGCGTATTCTGGGTGATTTCGGTGTAGATACTCAGGTTTTCGTCGACGTTTTGACGGAGTTTGGTAAATTTCAGGAAAAGGCCCAGCGTCGCGCCGAGTTGGTGGCTCAGCGCACAATCAACGCAGAGGGCGGTCGGGCAACTGCCCAGGCGGCGCGCTCATATATTTCCGGCTTGCTGGAAGACAAGCTCAGCGAGGCGGATTACCCTCCGGTGGCCCGCAAAGTCTTGTTAGACGGCTGGAGTAAGGTACTGTTCCTAAGCTATGTGCAGTCTGGCCCCGAGAGCGCAAGTTTCAAAGACGAAGTGCAATTTGTTGAGCGCTTTTTGTGGAGCGTTGCCCCAAATAATGAAGCCGAGCACCGCAATGAGCTGATTACCGCGCTGCCGGTGCTGATTGAAACGCTTCGACTCGGGTTTAATCGGGTGTCGCTAAATGCGTTCGAAACCGGTAAGTGGTTTGAGCAGCTTGAGCGTTTGCACCTAGCTAAATTAAGCCGAAATGAGGCGCCGTCGGCACCGCGCGCGGCAGATGAAGAGCAAGCATTAGAAGATTTGGACGCCGCCTTGGCAGAGCTCGATGAGCCAGCGGTGGTATCAACGGAAAACGTTACTGCCGATGAGGCGGTTGAGCCTGAGTTAAGTTCAAATGAGTCGCCGATTGACGATGCGGCAAGCACCGCCGCGGCGCTTGAGGCCTTGCGCGTTGGCAACTGGGTGGACTTGCGTCAAGACGACGGAAAAATGCTGCGTTGCCGCTTGGCGGCAGTGATTAACGGCATTGGTAAGTACATCTTCGTCAATCGCGCTGGAATTAAAGTCGCTGAATACGATATGGATACCCTGCGATCAGCAGTGGTTGACGGCGATATCGTGCTGATCGAAGACGACAGAATGTTTGACCGGGCACTGGAGTCGGTGATTAGTAACCTGCGTGACATGCACGACAAGCCGCTAAGTTAAGGCATCTCTGAGTTATCACCGAATTAATCAGAGGCGCCTTAAGTACTGCGCGGCTGGGCTTGTCCGGCCTCACTAAATTTCTCATGGCCTGGTATACTTTCCCGCAGAAACGCGGGAGTGCAGATGTACACGATTGATAAAAATGGGTGGTTTGAACACGCCCGCAAAACCCCCTCCGAAAACTTCAATGCTCGCCCCGAAGGGGAGGAGATTGACCTTCTGCTCATCCACAATATCAGCCTGCCACCCGGGCAGTTTGGCACGGGCTGCGTGCCGCAGTTTTTTTGTAATACCTTGGACTGCAGTCAGGATCCGGCGCTGGCCGATATTCAGGAGTTGAAAGTCTCGGCGCACTTATTCATTGACCGAGAAGGCGAGTGCTTCCAGTTTGTCTCCCTGCTCGACCGCGCCTGGCATGCGGGGGTGTCGCAATTTTGTGGCCGGGACAACTGCAACGACTTTAGTATTGGCATTGAGCTGGAGGGTGAAGACCACCGCCCCTATACCGAGCGGCAGTACCACGAGTTAGCGGCAGTCACGCGCGCCTTGCGTCAGCGGTTTCCAAAAATTAATCTAGAGCGTATCGTTGGGCACTGTGATGTTGCGCCCGGAAGAAAAACCGATCCGGGGCCGGCCTTTAACTGGGACAAATTGCGCGCCTTGTTAGCTTAACGCCTTCCTGTAGCGGTAATGAGTGGAAATTAACTATGGAATTTTTCGCGATTTTGATCGCTTGGGGTGCGGTACAGTTCTGGGGTAGCGCGGAACTGTTCCAGCGCGATAGTTGGGTGGTGCAATACCGTCAGCTGCTGAAAGGATTTGCCAGTCCCGCTCTTCGTTTGGGGCTTTTTGTATTAGTGCCGGTGTTATTACTGGCGCTGCTGTTGTGGTTGATTGCTCCGCTCGTTTTTGGCTTACCGCTGTTCTTAATTAGCGTGGCGGTATTGCTATACAGCCTGGGAAGGGGAGACTTTCAAATACAGCTGCGCCTCTACCTAAACAGCTGGCAGCGCGGAGATTTAGAAGGGGCCTTCCTCTATGGTCAGCACTTTAGTGAGGAGCTCTGTGACAGCGGTGCGGACAATGCCCTGCAAATGCACAACGCCGTGCGCAAGGCCGTGTTCTATCAGGGGTTTGAGCGCTGGTTTGCGGTGGTGTTTTGGTTTTTTGCCTTGGGACCGGCAGCGGCATTGCTCTACCGTTTGGTGTTCATGACCGCGCAAGATGCCCTTGCCAGTCAGCAAGAGCGGGATTTAAGTAAAAACTTACTCTACTACCTGGAGTGGTTGCCCGCCCGCCTGCTCGGTTTTGCCTTCGCACTGATTGGCGATTTCGAGGGGTGCTTTGGGAAATGGCGGGCTATGGTGCTGGGGGATCTACCCAGCGACGCTTACCTGGATGAGCTGGGAAGCTGTTCTATGGCCTCAGCGGTGAACGCTGAGCTCGATGGTGATCAATTCGTTCAGCAGGCAGCGCAAGAGTTGCAAAAAGTGCAGCAGTTACTTTCTCGCAGCCTACTGTGTTGGATCGCCGTGATGGCGTTAATGCAGTTGTTCTAGGGCGTGCTAAAACAATGAGTGTTAACAGGCCCTAGGTATGCGTATTGGCATTGATCTCGGCGGCACCAAAATTGAGGCCGTCGCCATGGACGACGGCGGCGACATTCTTTACCGGCAACGCACGCCGACTCCTCGCGATAATTACGCCGTCATTCTCCGTGCTATTGCCGACCTTGTTGAACGCGTTGAAACGACGCTCGGCCAGACGGGCAGTATTGGTATTGGCACGCCGGGCGCCGCCTCAGCGGTCGACGGCAGGATGAAAAATTGCAATACCACCTGTTTGAACGGGCAAGCGCTACAGCGGGATTTAGAGGCGTTGATGCAGCGCCCGCTGCGCCTGGCGAACGATGCGAACTGTTTCGCCTTGTCTGAGGCGGTTGACGGCGCGGGGCAGAATGCGAGCAGTGTCTTTGGTGTCATTATTGGGACCGGCATTGGCGGTGGCTTAGTGTTTTCTAAGCAGCTTCACGTGGGCGCAAATGCCATCGGGGGAGAGTGGGGGCATAACCTTATGCCAGGCGCTGACGAGGGGCGACAGTGTTATTGTGGTCGCCGCGACTGCATAGAAACCTACCTCAGCGGCGCAGGTCTGCTGCAGAGTTACCAGCGGAATCAGGGGTGTGCTGACAACGTACAAGGCATTGTGGCTGACGCCGAAGCCGGTAGCGAGCGCGCTCGTGCGCAGCTTGACGATTACTGCGAAAAGCTGGCCAGAGCCCTGGCATTAGTCGTCAATACGGTCGACCCAGAAGCGATTGTGTTAGGCGGTGGCCTTTCTAATATTCCACTGCTCTATACCAAGGTGCCTGAATTATGGGACAAGTGGGTATTCAGTGACCAATGCCGCACGCAATTATTGCCCGCGCGCTATGGTGATAGCAGCGGCGTTCGCGGTGCGGCCTGGCTGTGGTGAGTTAGCGTTTATCGGCGGGTTGCCAAAGTACTTCATTGTCGCCATTGCGGCGCGCAAGTAGTCGCGCCATCACAAATAAAAAGTCAGAGAGGCGATTGAGGTACTGCCTGCTAGTGTCGTTGATGGCTGTCTCGCGGTGCAGGGCAACAAGGCTGCGCTCCGCGCGACGGCAAATGGCTCGAGCAAGGTGGCAGGCAGCGGCGGGTTTATTGCCGCCGGGTAAGATAAAGTTCTTCAGTGGCGGCAGGTCGTCGTTGAGGGTGTCCAGGCTCTCTTCAAGTTCGCCGATGCGCTCTGCACTAACCAGGGTGTAGCCCGGTACAGCGAGTTCACCGCCAAGGTCGAAAAGGTCGTGCTGAATGCGTGCCAGTAGGCGAGCGTAGTCGTCTTGCTCGGGGAGTTCGGCAATCAGTACGCCCACTTGTGAATTGAGTTCATCTACTGTGCCTATCGCCTCCATTCTGGCGTGATCTTTGTCAATCCGCGAGCCGTCGCCCAAGCCCGTTGTCCCGTCGTCTCCGGTGCGGGTATAAATCTTGGATAAACGGTGTCCCATATTTCCCTCTGCTGACTGCTGTCTTGTAGAATGACGTGCCGGTGCGGAATTTCGCTGCCGGCGTAAGTATACGTGACTTACAGAAACTGGGCAGCCGAGTGCCCATAAAAACGATAATAGGAGTCAGGGTGCTGGAATTATATTTAGGTGGTGCGCGGTCTGGTAAAAGCCGCTTGGCGGAACAGCGCGCCTGCGACAGTGGCCGGGAATTGATCTACATCGCCACAGCAACCGCGGGGGATGCTGAAATGGCTGCACGTATTGCCCATCATCGGCAGCAGCGTGCAGGCTGCGGTTGGCACACCGTTGAAGCGCCTGAGCAGCTTTGCCAAGCCATTGCCGAACACGCCGCTGAAAACCGATGCATCTTGGTAGACTGTTTAACGCTGTGGTTGAGCAACTGGCTCATTAAAGATGATGAGCAGCAATGGCAGGGTGTAAGAGCCGGGTTTCTGCAGTGTATCCAGCGTAATCCAGGGCAGGTGATACTGGTCAGCAATGAAGTTGGTCAAGGCGTTGTTCCCACTGGAGCGCTGACTCGCCGCTTTGTAGATGAAGCGGGCCGCTTACATCAGGACATCGCCGCTGTCGCCGACCGGGTGGTATTTGTTACAGCAGGCTTGGAACAAGTGTTAAAAGGGAAATAACCGTGACTGAGTGGTATTTAGAGGCGGCGCCAGAGCCGGACGAGGAAATGCGCGCCGCTGCGCAGCAGCATCAAGACAATTTGACCAAGCCGCGTGGGGCTCTGGGGCGACTAGAAGATGTTGCCGTGCAACTGTCGGCGGTTCAGCGCACGTTGACTCCCAGGCTTGATCGGGCATTTATCGCAGTTTTTGCCGCTGATCACGGCGTCGCTGCCGAGGGCGTGTCGGCGTATCCCCAAACGGTAACCGCCGAGATGGTGCGTAATTTTGCCAGCGGTGGCGCGGCAATCAGTGTGTTGGCCGACAGCGTCGGCGCGTCGTTTAAAGTGGTGAACACCGGAACAGTGTACGCGATTGAAGACCTGCCCAATGTGGTTGATCGGCGCGTGGCTGCCGGAACACAAAATATGTGTGTCACCGAGGCGATGGATCGTGAGCAGTGCCTGGAGGCCTTTGCCGTGGGCCGGGATATTATTGATGAGGCGGGGGAAATTGATATCTTCCTCGGCGGTGAGATGGGCATCGCCAACAGTACCTCTGCTGCGGCACTTGCGGTGGCGCACACGCGGCTGTCGGCAACGGCAATGGTGGGGCGCGGTACCGGTATTAGTGAGCAGGGCTTAGCCAAAAAAGCGGCGGTGGTCACGCGAGCAATGTCGCGGCACTTGCCGCATATGAAAGACGGCGTCGAAACCTTGCGGCGTATCGGTGGATTAGAAATTAACGCCTTGGTGGGGGCCTATATTCGCGCCGCGCAGAAAGGCATCGTTGTTTTGGTTGATGGCTATATTTGCACGGCGGCAGCAATTTCTGCCGTGAAGGTGAACCCTTCTATTCGACCGTGGCTGTTCTTTTCTCATTGCTCGGCTGAGCCCGGCCACAAGCGACTTTTAGCGAAAATGGACGCGCAGCCGCTGTTAGAGCTGGATATGCGCTTGGGCGAGGGCAGCGGTGCCGCACTGGCTCTGCCAATTTTGCGTGCGGCCTGTCGACTGCACAACGATATGGCTAGCTTTGAGCAAGCCGGAGTAAGTCGAGGTAGCGACGCGTGACGGTAACAAGCAGCCGCATTGACCTGCTGCGTCACGGCGCCTGCGAGGGCGGCGAGATATTTCGCGGCAGTACCGATGTTGCCTTGAGCGAAACCGGCTGGTCGCAAATGCGTGACAAAGTCGCCAGCGTGGACGAGCCTCACTGGGATCATATTGTCACCTCGCCGTTGCAACGCTGTGCGCGTTTTGCTGAAGAGCTTTCTAGCAAACGCGGCATCGCTCTCTCGGTGGACGAGAACTTGCGCGAGATTCATTTTGGCGACTGGGAGGGGCTGCCGCACAGTGAAGCCCAACAGCGAGACCCAGAGGTGTGGCGTAAGTTTTGGCAGTCACCGGATTCGGCCAGCCCGCCCAATGGCGAGGCGATGAGTGACTTTTGCGCGCGGGTGACAGGAGCACTGGATACCATTGCCCAGCAGCACAGTGGGCAGTCGGTATTGCTGGTGGTGCACGGCGCGGTTATCCGCGTGATGATATGCCATTGGTTGGGTATGCCAATGGGCGCAATGACGCGGCTATCGGTGCCCTATGCCGGCTTTAGCCGCTTTCATATTTACCACCAAGATGGTCGGGAGCCGTGGGTGCAGTTGCATAGCCACGGCTAGGCCTTCAGTGGTGTGGATTACGGGCGTTCGATTTTCGGGGCGGATAGCGCCTTACTGCCTGCAATAAACCACTTGCCGTCCCGGCGCACAAATTGATAACGGGCGTGATGGCGCTGGGTTTCCCCGGCTTTGAAACTACCAAAACTGCTTTTGTACTGTTTGTATTCCATATTGAAAGGCGCGAGCTTTCGCATGCCGACCACAGTGTCGAAGTCTTCAGGGAAGCGCAGCGTCACATAGACGTCAGCGCTAGCGGACTCGCCGCCGTCGTTTTTATTCAAGACCTCGACACTCTCCAACTCGAAAAATGCGGGCTCAGCCAATTCGGCGATGTTTATCTTTAACAATTCTTGCACGGTGTAGTCGGTAAATGCGATGGGCTTCTGGCTGCAGGCAGCCAGCACTATCGCTGCGGCAAACACTGCGAAAATGCGGCGTAATGCAAAGGGAAAAATACACATAAATAGGTAGCTCGTTAGAAACATAACTGTCATCTTTGGGCAGTAGGCTCCTCTGCGTGCGAGATTTGCATGCTTCACGCCCTGTTTGATGACAACGAGTACACTATGGATCGCCGACTATTTATCAAAGCGCTTACTACTGCCAGCATTGGCATACCTATACTGACAGCCTGCGGGGGCGGTAGCAATAACAGCGGCGGTGGCGGTGGTACCGGTGGCGGCGTAACGCCAAGTGCGGGGCTGCAGTTTGAACACGGTGTTGCCAGTGGTGACCCCTTGGACGACCGCGTAATTTTATGGACGCGAGCAACGCCAGCGCTTGGCCACACCGGCGATATTACGGTGCTGTGTGAAATCGCCGAAGATCCGGGTTTCGAGCGCATTGTGCTTTCAGAAACCCTGAGTAGTAATGCCAATCGCGACTACACAGTAAAGTTTGACGCTGCCGGCCTACTGGCTGACCGACGCTACTGGTACCGGTTTAAAGGTGCCGACAGCAGCTCACCGGTTGGCCGCGCGCGAACCTTGCCCCTGCCAGGTCAATACACTGACCGCCTGCGCTTTGCCGTGTGCTCGTGTAGCAGCTATCCCCACGGTTACTTCTCGGTATACCGCATGATGGCAAAC
Source organism: uncultured Spongiibacter sp. (assembly GCF_964011655.1). NCBI lineage: Bacteria > Pseudomonadati > Pseudomonadota > Gammaproteobacteria > Cellvibrionales > Spongiibacteraceae > Spongiibacter > uncultured Spongiibacter sp. Next base: position 44,182 of record NZ_CAXGPO010000006.1, read on the forward strand.
CGCGCCGACCTCGACTTTGTCATGCACCTGGGCGACTACATCTACGAATATGGCCAGGATGAGTACGGCGACCATCCAGAACGTCTGCTCGATCCGGCCCATGAAATTGTCAGCCTGGACGATTACCGGCGCCGCTATGCGTTATACCGTCGCGACGTCGACCTTCAGGCCGCTCATGCCACTCACTCCTTTGTTACGGTATGGGACGACCATGAAACCACCGACAATTCTTATAAAGATGGCGCGAACAATCACAACGAGGGCGAAGGTGATTGGTTTGAGCGTAAACGCTTAGCGATTCAGGCCTATTTTGAATGGCTGCCGATCCGTCCGCCAACCGCAAGTCAGGACAGTATCTACCGCGCCTTCCGCTTTGGCGATCTGGCTGACTTTGTCATGCTCGATACCCGTTTGGAAGGCCGGGAAAAGCAGCTCGATAACCCGGTTGATCCGGCGCGCATTGAGCAACGTGACCTGCTGGGGCAAACGCAAAAAGACTGGTTTAAAAATCAGTTGGCGGTGTCTCAGGGGATATGGAAATTCGTCGGTCAGCAAGTCATGTTTGCGCAGCTGCAGATCCTTGAGTTGCAACGCCTGCTGCCAGGTGTCCCGACTAACGATTTCAGCCCGCTCATTGCCGTCAATATGGACCAATGGGACGGCTACCCCACCGAGCGCGAAGAGATACTCGATTTCATCGACGAGCAAGGTATTCAAAACACCGTAATTCTAACCGGTGATATCCACACCAGTTGGGCGAATGAGGTGTATAAAAGCAGTGCGATCTTGACCAGCGGTGTATTGGATGAGCCCTTGGCCGTCGAGTTCGTGACCAGCAGCATTACCTCGCCCGGCTTCCCAGACGGCGCCGCCGAGTTGGTATCGGCAGTGCTGCCCGTGGCGAACCCGCACATGAAATATACCGACCTGAAAAACAAGGGTTTCATCTTGATGGACGTCACTCGCGAACGCACACAGGCGGAGTATTACTACGCTGCTGATATCAGTCGCGCTGACCAGTCCGGGGTGGAAATGGACAAGGTTAAAACATTGTCTGTGAATGCCGGCAGCAGCCGCTTAGTCGAAGATACCCCAGTGAGCCGTCCGCGTAGCTAAGCCGCTGTAACAGAAAAGGAAGTAGATAAATGTCTCATTTGTACAACGCACTGGGTCGCGCTCTGGTATTTGGCGCAGCGGTGGCCTTGAGTGCCTGCGGTGGTTCCTCATCAAGCAGTAATAGCGTTTCGACGCCTGGTGTTGATAACGGCGTTGAGCAACCCGTTGATGGCAACGCCGACACCCTGCGCTTTATTTTGCTGGGTGACAGCGGCAGCGGCAGCGATGGTGCCTATGCAGTCGGGCAGGCGATTGAAAAGGTCTGCGCGGCTCGCGGGTGCGACCTTGTTCTTGGATTGGGCGATAATATCTATGAGTCCGGGGTGAGCTCGGTGATGGATAGCCAGTTCGAAGAAAAGTTTGAACAGCCTTTTTCCCCCGTTGATCTGCCGTTCTATTTTGTTTTGGGTAACCACGACAACACCGAATTTTTCGGTGGCGATGGTGCGGGAAATGCCAACGGTGATTTCCAGGTTGATTACCATTATCGCGACAGCGAACACCCCGATGCGCCCCGCGCCAGCGACCGCTGGAAGATGCCTGATCGCTATTACCGTTTTACTCAGGGGCAGCAGGAAAATGGCCAGCCCTTGGTGGAGTTCTTCGCCATTGACTCCAGCCAGGTGGCTGGCGGTTTCCCCGATAGCGATGAAAATTACGCCTACAACAGTTACGGTCTGGCGCAGGCGCGTTGGTTGAAAGCGTCAATCGATGCCAGTCAGGCCAAATGGAAAATGGTGTTTGCTCACCACCCCTATGTTTCCAATGGTAGCCACGGCAATGCCGGTAATTATGACGGCGTCCCCGGCTTCTTGCTGCCGGTTCTCGCGGGCGAGCGCTACAAGGCTTTCTTAGAAGAAACCATGTGTGACCGTGCCGACTTTTTCTTTGCGGGCCACGACCACGACCTGCAGTGGCTAATGCCGACGCCATCGTGTGGAAAGACGGAGTTCATTCTATCTGGCGCGGGAAGTAAAACCCGCAGCCTGGTGCGGCGCGACGAAAATCCCGTGTTCTACGAGCGCGGCGACAGCTACGGGTTTTTCTGGGTAGAAATCAAAGGTGACCGCATGCGTGGTGAGGCCTATGAGGTTGATCCCAATGACCCTGCTTTAGGACTGGGCTCGCTCTCCGACCCCCAGCCGGCTTATGGCCGTCAGACACCGCAACAGCCCTCACAGGGACTGGCGGCAAGCGATGCCTTTAGCAACCCCTTGCAGGGCGATCCGAGCTTTGATGTGTCGTCGGAGCAGGGCAACCTCGACCCTGTGCAGGAGCAATTGCGCGCTGGTTTTGATGGTTTGGCTGCAGCCGTACCGGAAGAGAATCTGGCGGCAGTCATTGCCTCGGTGGGCGCTGCGACGGAAGGCTTGATTGAAGTCGTGGACGCGCTGGCAAGTGGCGCCCAAGCCGCTGCGACAGAGCAAAACCCGGAATTGATACTGGCGGGTTCTGCCAGGGCGTCGCAGGCATTGCTGTACTCGTTGCAGCAGTTGCAAGCCATTGCCGACCGCGATGATTTGCCCGCACCGTTTGATCAGTTAGCGCCAGCACTGGATGCTTTCAAAGCCGCCAACAACCAAGATGGTGAACAGCCGCCCGCGGACTTGCGCAGTTTGACTGACCCGCTGCGGGGCCTGGCTGGCAATATTCAGGGCATAGTCGATGCCATTGAAGAAGAGGCCGGTATCGTCCCGGTGGTGGGTGGCAGCTTTGCCCTGCTGTCCGAGCTATTACTGGACGTGGGCCGCAGCATCGACGCCATCGGCAATGTCAGCGTTAGCGAGCTGGGGCAAGTGCTGTCTTCTACCGTGGAAGACCTGTTGAATAATATTCTCGTGGGTGTGATCCCCATTGAGCAGTTTGCGCCGGCTGAAGTGACTCAGGCCATCGGTTTGGGGCCGGCCTTCCTGAGCAGCGCTTTGCTGGCCGTCACCCGAGAATTGGGCTTCCATATTGATAACTTGCTGTTGTCTCAGTTGGATCCGCTGATCGGCGCTCTGGATCAACTGCTGTTGCGGCCGCTGTTTGATGCCTTAGCGGGACTGTCTGAATTCTAGTGAGCAGGTATGGAGCAGTTTATCGAGATCGATGTGCTGCTCCACGCTGTCGGCAATGCGGTCTAGGTTCGTTTCTATGACCGCGTCGTAATTGTAGGCAGCCTGCTCGGTGGCACCAGCCCAGGTGAGCAGCTGTTGCCGAGCGTGGTCATCGTCGAACAAACCGTGGATATAGCTGCCCAGTACTTGTCCGTCGTCGCTAATGGCGCCGTCAAGGTGGCTTCCCAAATCGGCAAAATGGCGCGCGAGGCCGGCGCCCTCACTGACCCCAGCGTGAATTTCATAACCGCGAATTGAGGTCGCTTTGTCGTTGAGGTAGCAGTGCCCGCTGACTTGGCGCAGGGTTTTCTCGCTGGCCAGTGTGGTGGTGATATCAAGAAGGCCTAAGCCCTCACTGCTACCGGCTGGGCCTTCAATACCCAGCGGGTCGTGCAGTTCACTGCCCAGCATTTGAAAGCCGCCGCAAATCCCCAACACTTTGCCACCGTAACGCAAATGACGTTTGAGCTGATCGGCCCAGCCATTGTCGCGCAGCTGTTGTAAGTCAGCGCGCACGCTTTTGCTGCCGGGTAGGATGAGCAAGTCGCAAGGCGGCAGTGCATCGCCCTTGCGCACGAAGCAAAGGTCAACATTGGGGTGCAGGCGAAGGGCGTCGAAGTCGGTGTGATTACTGGTGCGGGGCAATACCGGTACCGCCACCCGCAAACTGACATTCTCGCGAATTTGCTGGGTATCAATGGCATCTTCGGCTTCCAGGTGCAGGTCGTGCAAATAGGGCAGTACACCTAATACCGGCTTGCCGGTGCGCGCTTCCAGCCAGTCCAATCCGGATTGCAGCAGGGCAATATCGCCGCGAAAACGGTTGATGACGAATCCAACAACCCGCGCTTGTTCGCTTTCTGACAACAACTCCAGCGTGCCCACCAAATGCGCGAAAACGCCACCGCGATCGATATCCGCAATCAGTATCACCGGGCAGTCAACCGCTTCTGCAAACCCCATGTTGGCAATATCGTTCGCGCGAAGATTGATTTCAGCGGGGCTGCCGGCGCCCTCCACCACAACCCAGTCGTATTGTTGAGAAAGGCGCTGGTGGGACGCCAATACCGCCTTTCGCGCAGTCGCTTTATAGCCGTGGTAGTCCTGCGCCTCCATATTGCGCAGGGCCTGCCCATGAATTATCACTTGTGCGCCGGTGTCACTATTGGGTTTAAGCAGAACCGGGTTCATATCGCTGTGGGGGGCTAGTCCGCAAGCCCGCGCCTGCACGGCCTGGGCGCGGCCGATTTCCTTGCCATCGGGGGTGACGGCGCTGTTAAGCGCCATATTCTGTGGCTTGAACGGCGCGACATGTAAGCCGCGGCGATGCAGGGCGCGACACAGTGCGGCGACGAGAACGCTTTTGCCGGCATCGGAGGTGGTGCCCTGAACCATTAGCGTATTAGTCATCGTCTGCCTCGTTCTCGGTTTGCCAGCCATCCTCCATAATGAGTGTGTGGAGGGGGCGGCGTTGATCCCACTGCGCCGTCTCCAGCATTGGGCGGTCGTAAAACTCCTCTACGGGTCCCAGACACAGCAGGGCAATGGGGTGGCTACCGTCCGGCATTTTTAGCAGTGCCTTCAAGGGTTCTGGCTCAAATAGCGATACCCAGCCCATCCCTAAGTTTTCGGCGCGTGCAGCCAGCCAAAGGTTTTGTATGGCGCAGGCGGCGGACGCCAGGTCCATTTCCGGCAGGGTGCGGCGGCCGAACAGGTAGCGCTCTCGCTGGTCGCACAGCGCCACCACAATGAGTTCGGCGCACTCGCGTATACCTTCTACCTTTAGCTGTAAAAACTCACTACCGCGTTCTTCCAGTGCCTCGGCTGAGGCAGTGATCTCCTGCTGCACCAAGTCATAGAGTTGTTCCCGGAGCCGGGGCTTGCGGATGCGGATAAATCGCCAGGGTTGCATGTAGCCGACGCTGGGCGCTTGGTGTGCGGCGCTTAGCAGGCGTGTCAGTGTGGTGTCGTCAATCTCGCCACCGGTGAAGTGACGCATATCCCGCCGCGCGGCAATCACGCGATAGATGGCGTCGATATCGTCGCGGCTAAAGTCAGTTTTCATTGCCGGTATGTCGCTGAGTGCGGGGAATAAAAACGCGCTGGCCTTGGTCTTCGAGTACGGTAAGTGGTTGCCGATACAGTTTTTCCAGGGCGGGGGCTTGCAGCATGATCGAGGCGTCTCCCCAGCAGGCATTGCCGTCGGGGTAGAGCAGAAGTAGCTGATCGCAGTACCGCGCTGCCAGGTTGATGTCGTGCAGGCAAAGCAGAACGGCATTTCCCTGTGCGGCCTGTTCGCGCATCATCGACATAACGGCGACTTGGTGGTGAAGGTCCAAGTGATTACCGGGCTCGTCGGCCAGCCAAATATCCGCTTGCTGAGTCATGGCGGTGGCAATGGCCAGGCGCTGTTTTTCGCCGCCGGAAAGGCTGCTCACCAGGCGCTGCTCCATGCCACTTAACTCCATTCGCGCAAGTGCGGCGCGAGCGATCTCAAGGTCCTCGGCAGACTCCATATCCCAGGCGCTTAAGAAGGGGTGGCGGCCGATCATCACCGATTCCATCACCGTTGCCGGGAAGCTGTCCGAGCGCTCCTGAAAGACAACAGCCATTTGCTGGGCGATTTGCCGCCGGCGCAGCCGTTGAATGGCCGAACCTGCGAGATATACCGTACCTTTACGAGGTTTGCGCAGTCCGGCCAGGGTATGGAGTAGGGTGGTTTTACCCGCGCCGTTGGGGCCGAGAACGCCCCAAACTTCGCCGCGCTGAATCGCAAAGTTAAGCTCGCTGCCATCGCTGCGACCCGGCACATCAATGCAAAGCTGGGCGGCTTGTAACAAGACCTCGCTCACTATCGGCTCCGGTATAACAGTAGCAAGAAGGTGGGAACGCCGAGCAGGGCGGTGATAACGCCAACGGGCAATTGCTCCGGTGCGATGATGGTTCTGGCCAGCGTATCTGCCAAGGTGAGCAGTGCACCGCCTGCCAAGGCGCAGGCGGGGAGAATCAGCCGCTGGTCATTCCCCAATATCAGCCGCAGCATATGTGGCACGACCAAGCCAACAAAGCCGATGCTGCCGGCGGTGGTGACCGCCAAAGCGGTGAGTAGGCTGGCGGCAATATAAATACTCCACTCCATGGGCTTAACGGCAACGCCCAGCGCGGCTGCTTGCAGCGGGCCGCGCGCCATTGCATTGAGGCTGCGCCCGAGTGGCAGCAGAAGCAGAGACAGAGCGAGTAGAGTCGTCAGTGCTGGCCACGGGCTGCGAGCATAGGCGAGATCCCCCATCAGCCAGAACAGCATGCCGGGCAGGCTTTCGGTGGGGGCAATGGCAAGCATAAAGGTGACCACGGCTCCCCATCCCGCCGCAATAACCACACCGGTAAGCAGTAAGCGTGTGGGTGTCCAGCTGCCGGTGCCGTGGGCTAAGCCGAATACCGTGATCGCCGATACAATGGCGCCGATGAAAGCCGAGCCTGAAACCGCCGCACTGCCCAGACCAAGCAGCATGGCGCTCAGGGCGCCCACCGCCGCGCCACCGGAAAGGCCGAGCACATAGGGGTCCGCCAGCGGGTTGCGCAGCAGCACTTGCATAAGTGCGCCCGCCACGGCCAGTAGCCCGCCGGTGGCAAAGGCGGCGAGGCTGCGCGGTAATCGCAGGTCGAATATCAGGGTGTGGTGTAGGGGTTCTCCCTCTCCTTGCAGCACCGCCCACAGCTCCGCGGTGCTAATGGCGACACTCCCAGTGCTTACACTAAGCGCAACGGCCAACAGCGCGCCGAGGCTGAGCAGGGCGAGTGCGGGTAGCAGGCGCGGGGTGTGATAGCTAGCGGCGGCCACGTGCGGTGTCCAGGTGCTGGCACAGCATACGGGTGCCGCTGAGGAGTCTTGGTGTTGGCCGTTGCAGGGTAGAGGGCGGAATAAAGAACAGATTATCTCTCTGCACGGCCAGCAGGCCTGAGTAGGGGCGCCAGTCGTCCAGCCAGCTGCGATTTTCTTCTCCCATGCCGCCGGCGATAATGGCTTCGGGGTTGGCGGCTAATACGGCCTCGTGGTCGATGCGAGCAGCCAAGCGCGGCAGGTTGCCAAAGACGTTTATGCCGCCGCACAGGCGTGTCGCTTCGCTAATTAGGTGTTGGTCGTTAACCGTCATTAAGGGGTTAACCCAAATTTGCTGAAAAACGCGAACGCTCTCAGCGTTCTGGTACTGCTTGCGTAAGGCGGATATGCCTTGGTCAAAATGCTCGGCGGCGGCATTTGCTGCGGGCTCGCTGCCGGCCAGCTCGCCAAAACGGCGCAGGGTGCGACTAACATCGTCAAAGCCGCGCAGCTCGCTGTAATACACCTTAAGCCCCAGTGCTTCGAGTTGCGCCAGTTGCTCTGTCGGGTTGCCACTGTGCCAGCCGATTAGCAGATCTGGTGTTAAGCTGAGAATCGCTTCAAGATCAAAACGGTTGTAGCTTCCTACTCTCGGCAGGGCTTTCGCTTCATCAGGGTGGTCACTAAAGCTGACGGCGGCGATTAATTTATCGCCCGCGCCTGCGGCATAGAGCAGCTCCGTCGCACCGGGTGACAGGGCGATAATGCGCGCAGCCGGAGCATCCAGGCAAACCTTTACGTTGCGGTCATCGTCAACGCAGCGCTCACTGCCGGCGTTTGCTATGTGCGCGAGCAGTAGGCTGAGTACGACAAGTAGGCGGCGCATCAATACTCCACGCCTTTTCTCGCCTTAATGCCCGCGCGAAAGGCGTGTTTTTTATCATCGATCATCGATACGGTGTCGGCCAGTTCTTTGAGGGCTGGCGGCGCACCACGGCCAGTAATAATCACGCTCTGCTCCCGAGGGCGGTTGCGCAGCGCTTCGTAGACTTCTTCGGCGTCGATGTATCCGTACTTCAGTATGTAGGTCAGTTCGTCGAGCAGCACCAAGTGTAATGAGGCATCGCTCAACAGTGTTTTCGTTTGCTGCCAGGCTTGCTGAGCGGCTTCGCGATCGCGTTCCCGGCTTTGTGTTTCCCAGGTAAAACCGGAGCCCATCACAATGAAAGGCACCTCGGGACAACGCTGTTGCAAGAAATTTCTCTCACCGCAATCCCAGGTCCCCTTAATGAACTGCACCACCGCGGCCTTGTAGCCGTGACCAATACAGCGAATCACCGTGCCAAAGCCCGAGCTGGATTTCCCCTTGCCCGGCCCGCTTAAGACGATAAGCACGCCGCGCTCTTCGGTCGCTTTCGCGACCTTGGCGTCGATCAGTGCCTTCTTCTTCTGCATGCGCTGTTGGTGGCGCTTCTCTTCTTCATTCATTGTGACGGAGCTCCATCGCAGTCTACGCGTTCGCCTTAGGGGGCGTAGGTGACGCTTAGCAGGGCTTCACGCCCAATTGACTCATAGTTGCCGAGGCTGAAGTGTCTGGCGCTAACGTAGTCTTTGTCAAACAGGTTCTTTACCAGCAGTTGCAACTTGAGGCTGTCATTGATCTGGTAAGAAACACCGGCATCGACCAGGCCGTAGCCCGGCAATTCGTCGGTATTGCTGGTGTTTTCGTAGCGGTCACTGGTCAAGCGAACACTGGCATTGACTCCCCATTGCTGCCATTGGCGGTCAACATCGATGTTCACCTGACTATCGGCGCGGCGGCGCAACTCCTTGCCTGAATTTTTATCTTCAGTATCCAAGAGCGTTGCATTGGCTTCGATATGCCACTGTCTTACTACGGTTGCTAAGCTTAGCTCCAGGCCCTCGATGCGCGCTGATTCAATTTGGTCCGGCCCGAAGGTGGCTGGGTTGTATTGAATGAGCTTATCCACGTCATTGATGAAATAGTTAACGCTCCACTGCCCCCAGGCGTGTTTGCCGCGCAACTCCAGCTCCCGGTTTTTAGAGCTTTCAGGCTCGAGGTTGGGGTTGCCGTAGCCGGGGTAGTAGAGGTCGTTAAAAGTGGGGGCGTTGAAGCCCTCGCCGTAGGCGGCGATCAATTTCATGCCCATGGGTAAGTCCAATCCGGCGGCGGCGTTGCGGGTGTCGCTGGAGCCAAATTGTTCATTACTGTCGTGACGCCAGCCCAATGCGTAGTCGATGCGGCCATAGTCGGCCTGCCATTGCGCAAAGCCTGCATTGTTCTCGCGTTCGTCTTTGCCGTAGCTCAGCGTGCTATCGACCTCGTCATTAATATGCTCGCCACCCAGGGTGAGTACGTGGTGTTTACCGAGCTGCCAGTCATTCTGGGCAGTGAATTGCTTGCGAGTGGTTTCGAATACATCGCCGCGAAGATTCGCGGCAACCAACGCGGGGTCGCGATAGCGATAGCGCGTTTGGCTTTCATCGGTAGATTGGCCCGCGGTAAGCTTCAGTGCCCAGTTGTCGCTTAGCTGAAATTCACCGCGCAAACCCGCGACGGTAACCGTGCTGTCTGTGTAGGGCTCGCAGGCAAAGTTATTGGGAAACGGTGCGTAGCAGTTGGTGTCGTATTCGCTCTCGCTATCGCTGTGCTGGTACAGCGCGTGAACTTTGGCGCGTGCGTTAAAGCGATGTGACACGCTGAAATTGATAGCCTGCTGCTCAAAACCGTCGTCATCGCCGTGGCGCAGTGCCTTGCTTGTGGTGTTGTCGACGCCGTCGGTCTCCTCGTACAAGCCGCTTAGGCTGAACTGAGTGTCGGCGTTTCCGCCGTTTACGGCAGCAACCGTTTTAACAGTACCCTCGGTGCCCGCGCTAAGTTGTACAAAGGGTTTCACGCCATCGGTGTCGTGGTACTTCTTGGTGATGATGTTAATGACACCGCCAATCGCCTCGGAACCATACAAGGCTGAGCGAGGCCCGCGAACAATTTCTACGCGCTCGATCAGCTCCGGGGGCAAGTTAGTGAGCGAGGGACTGCCCAGTGTTGCTGAGCCTACCCGCACGCCGTCAACCAACAGCAGCGTATGATTACTTTGGTTGCCGCGAACAAACAAGCTGGTGGCGGCGCCGCGGCCACCATTGCGCACGAAGCTGATGCCAGCGGCGCGAGACAGCAATTCTTGCAGGTCGAGCGGTGCGATACGCTCGATATCGGCGCGCTCGAATACCGTGACTGGCGCCAGTACTTCGGCAATGCTTTGCTCAGTGCGCGTGGCGGTAACGACGGTGGTTTCTATTTCGCCGGCGCTGGTAATCAGCGGGCTGGATAAGGCTGCAAGCAGAGCAGTGTTCACAGCAAGTGGACGGTTTTTCATGACTTACCTCAAAGCTAAAAATAGGAAGCAATGAGGGAGGGATAGTGGTGATATACAAGTATATGACCGCTGATGAAGCCCTCCGCTACATCGGGTGATAACTGATTAGGCCGGTTCCGGGCTCTCACCAAAGGTGATTACCGTTGCGGGGGCAGCGTCGGTCTTGTCGAGTGGTCGACTCACCGAACTTCCCGTTTAACCCTCAAACTAATGTCTTTGGGCACCTAACACAGGCGGCGCAACTCTATTCGGGCGAGAAGGCGTTGTCAAATATTCAGCGCCAACGCTCGACTGCGGGCGCCAGGTTCGCAAGCTGGCGGGCTGGCTTGCCAGCCCTGCTTCCGTTGGTATTAATGGAGGTACTTGTCTAGGTCGATCAGTGACTTAGCATTTTCCTTTACCAGTATATCGATAATAAATTCCCGCTCAGGCGTGATGACTTTCATCTTGTGTTTTCCAGAAGGCATATTGGGTAATTTGGTTGGCGGCGTGCGAGAGATGCCGTTTATTTCCAGCTGAATATCGTTGCGGGTCGTCACGATTACGAGCACACCAGTCGATTGCACCACTTTTCCTGCGCCTAATTGTTCCGACATATTGCCCGAGGGTTGCATGTCGAAATCATAGGCAAAGGCGTCGTCGGCTTCTATTTGGACGCTAATCGTCTTGGCACCGAAGAAGTCCTTCCGAACTTGTATGGTGTGCCGACCCTCGGTGAGCTTGCCTACGTAGGGCGTGGCTTTACTTATCTTTCCGCTGGGCTTGCCATCGATGTATACGTCGACATTGTCCATGTTTGCGGTAAGGCGAATATAGCCGCTGCCAAGCTTTTCAAGCCGACTGATCTCTTGGTGGAGCTCCGTGCCATCAAAATAGCGCAAGGGGTAACTGGCGGTGCTGTGATTAGTGGAAAAGCTAAGCGGGACAGTAATTTCCTTGAGCCAAGCATCAATCAGGTGGTGGTATTTCTTTGGCAGCTGACTGAAAAAATGCGCCTTCGAAAAGCCGAGGTGCTTGTTGGCTGTCGCCACCTCTATTACGCCGTCATCTACCGTAATTGTCATACCGTCAGGTACATTACCAGCCCGGGGTTGAACCTGAGCCTTCACGCTGCGCTGGTTTTTGAGTACCCGCTTAAACAGTGCATCCTGCTTGACGATATTAACGACCGTATCTGTGATGTTGCGCTCATTGAGCTCGCCGCCAGGTGCTAGCCTTTTTAAGACATTACTCTGATAGCGATTTAGTCTTTCGCCGTTACGGTATGTTATGCAGCTGTGCAAAGCCGACATGTCTAGGCTGCACAGTATGGCATCACCCTGTTCCGGGACGGATACTTTACCTCCGCTCTCGAGGCGCTTTGTCGTCTCCCATATGAGGCTGGGTTTGCCACTGATACGCCGGTTGCGAGTGGTTGAGGTTTCGGCGCTATGCAGCGGTGACAATAACTCGGTCAGTGCCTGGCTTTGCTCCAGGTAAAGGCGCTTCTTCTTTTTTGCGCCGGCGACGCGATGTTTGTAGTCGTCGTCAGAAAACGCCGCCCAGGATTGAATGTAGTCAATGCTCTTGATGTGCGACTCGGTGAGATTCGCCTCGCGATCTATGGTGTACGCCAGGACAATTTGCTGGGGTGTTTCGGTGCGCGTTGAAATTTCAAATTTTTCCGCCTGTACGTCCATGTGCTCAACAATAATTTTTGTTTGATGGACAAGTTCGTCGGGGTAGTACTTGTAGTACTTTGTTGCACAGCCTGAGGAAAGGATAGCCAGCAGGCATAGAGTGAAAACAGAAAGTCCCTGTCGATAACGCGTCATTTGCCATGAGTCCTGAAAAATACGAGTAAGGTCGCCGCAGGCATTGTGGCCTACCTGGCGACCAATTGTAGCGAAAATAAAGCGCTTCTGACTTGCAAGCTGCTGAATAAAAGCAGATTAAATGGGCTGCGGCGGTCGCCTTTTTGCTCCTCATGCGGCGTGTTAGCAGGTGGTTGTCGTAGAGTTTGCTTGTCGCGAATGGCGCCCACTTATGCTTTGCGGTCAGGTAAAGAGCGATGCCAGGGTAGAGAGGTTAGACCTTGTTTTGATTTTTTCGGTACTGGCCGGGAGACTGGCCGTGCCAGCGCCGAAAGGCGCGGGTGAAGCTTGCTGTATCCAGGTATCCGAGCTGGGCGGCGAGTTCTTCCAGCGTCATCAGGGAGTTTTTTAGCAGTTGCTCGGCGAGTGAACGTCGCTCGTCATCAACCAGTTGCCGGAAGCTGGTGTTCTCCTCTTCTAGGCGACGACGGAGGCTGCGCGGTGAGATCGCCAGTGCTGCCGCCGTGTCTTCCAGTGTTGCGCTTAGCCCGAGTTGACAGAGGATCTGGCGACGGACTTGTCCGGCGGTTCCGGTTTCTTGCCGACGTGCCAATTGCGTGCGGCACTGGTCTTCCAGCATTCTCACCAGGTGCGGGTCGTAAGTGGGAAGCGGTCGGTCGGCGTCTTCCGGGGCGATTAACACGGCGGTTCGCGGTGCAGCGAAATGTGGGTTCCAGGCAGCTAAGGTCTCGCTTTTCTCAAGCTCCGCGGTTTGCAATAAGTCCAGCTCCACGGCTTGCACGCTAATGCCTGACAAACCGAGTTCACGCAGTAAATTGAGCGCAGTTGCCAAATCGCGAAGTTTCAGAAATTCCCTGAGCTCGAGTGGGATGGTATCGCCGTTGAGTACAACGCCGAAATGCGTGTCGTTGTCGATCAGGCTCAGTTGGCAGTAGGCAGTGCTTAGCGGCAGATAGCGCATGGCATGTTGCACCGCGTCTCGCAGGCTGCGGCAGGTGCGAAGCGTGAAGCCCCATAAGCCGAAAGTGGCGATGTTGTAGCGCAGGCCCAGTTCAAACCCGATGGCGGGGCTGCCGCCAAGGGCATGCATCACATTCGCGATGACCTGCATTTCCTGCTCGCGGGTAATCAGGCTTTCTGTTTCGGCAAGGTCACTGCCGGAAATACCGGTGTTTAGCAGGCAGCATTGTTGGCTAACGCCGCGCTCGGCTGCAAAGTTCACCATGACCTGGGCCATGGTAATTGGGTGAAGAATATCCGCGTTCATCGCCCGGCCAGCTCCGTCTGCCGCGCCAGCCGGCACGTAATGTGTGGTGGTCTGCTATGCCCTGATGACGGCCAGAAATGCCCTTCTGGTTGAGCGACGCTGTCTGTAGTGTGCTGGCCTGTCATCAATGCTCGGAGAATAATCGGTGGAAAAGAATCATAGCACAGCTAATCGGCGGGCTATTGTGGTGGCCAAGCGCTACATGGGAGAGTTTGCCTGGCCAACGGTGCTACTCACTATGTTAGTTGTCGGTGCTTTTATTGCTAACTTGGCACTGTTCATCGCCGGTGTGGTGCCGTGGTGGCTGGCGACGCTGGTGTATGCCGCGCTCACCTACATGGCGTACACGCCTTTGCACGAAGCCACCCACGCGAATATTCATGGTGATCATGCATCGTTGAAATGGCTGAACGATGCCTGTGGGTTTGTTGTTGCCCCCATTATTATGATCCCTTACGCATCGCACACGGTGGAGCACTTTACCCATCACCGCTATACCAATCAGCAGGGTAAGGACCCGGACTATATGCTCCACAAAATGGGCGACGGGTGGTGGGCCTTTCTGGTGACGGGCCTGCGGTTTTTTTGGCTGCAAAACCGCTTCCTTTATGCGACCCGCTGGCACAAGGTGTCTGGCCGCGAGCGGTTGATTTATTTGGGTGAAATTGCGTTTTCTGTGAGCTGGCGTATCGCCTTGGTGGCGTGGGTGGCCACGCCGGCGATTGTTGCATTATTGATCGTGGGCTACTTCCTTGGTGGCTTCTTTACGGCCTACTGGTTTGCGTATCGTCCGCACCTGCCTTACCGCGACGCTGAACGCTACCGCAATACCTGCAGTATGATCATGCCGCGTTGGATGAAGCCATTTGAATGGTTCTGGCTGGGACAAAACCTGCACTCCATTCACCACCTCTTTCCCCGCGTGCCGTTTTATCGCTATCACGCTGTTCACAGGGAAATCGAGCCGATTTTGCGCGCAGAGCAAACGCCGATTATCGGTATTTTTAGCCGCGAACCTGTGGAGCCTTGATGGGCACGGTGGCAAATGCCTGGGTCTGCGGCTGGGTACAGAAGCCTGTGGCTTATTGGCCCGGAAGGGCCTTTAGTTGCTCTAGCAGCTGCCGGTTGATGGGTATGGCAATACCGTGTTGCTCTGCCACGCGACAGAGGTAGCCCGTGATGTAGTCGATCTCACTGCGGCGACCGGACTCGATGTCTTGTAACATCGATGAGCGGTTGAGGGCGGTATTTGCGACGACGTCCAAGACTTGCTCTCGCAGGCCGTCAAAGACATCGCCGAGTTGCAAATGCGGCGCCAGGCAGAGCGCCTCGTCGATGACGCCGTGCAGTTGCTGAAGCGCCTGAGGATTGTCCAACAGCTCGCCGTTGCGGCAGCGATACAGCGCCGTTAAGGGGTTGATGGCGCAGTTGATAATGAGCTTGCGCCACAGGGCTTGCTCGATGTTCGGGTCGGGGGTAACAACGAGCGGCCCGACGCTGAGTTCCCTCGCCAGGGCTTTATCATTTGAGCCGCCGCCAAGCAGCGTGCGACCGCGACCCGCGTGCACGACCTGAAAAGGAGCGGGGCGAAATGCTCCTTCCGTGGTGACGGCGTGATAGCACTGCAGGTCGGGCCGAAGTTTGAGCAATTCTTCGCGCACGCCCAGGCCATTTTGAAGCAGTACCACGCAGGCACCCGAGGCCAAGCGAGGGCTGATAGACGCGACGGCTGACGAGCTGTCTGGTGCTTTGGTGGTAAGGAGTAAACGCGCTATCGGCGGGCCGTTTTGTTCGCATGACTCTGCCGCCAGTGGCAGCAGTTCAGCACTCCCTGCCAGAGTCGCGAGAATTCCCCCTGCCATTTTAAACTGCGAAAGTCGTTCGTCGCTGCGTAGCAGCAATGTGGTTGGCAGGTCATGTTTAACGGCGTAGCTGGCCCACAGGCTGCCTATCGCGCCTGCGCCAAGTATGTGCCAATGTGAGCGGTGTGAGGTCATGGTGGCAGCTTACGTGATGGCCGCGGTGTGGAGCAACGGTGCTGTTTGCGCGCGTCAGCCCTTGTTACACTTGTGCCCGTTCATTTGTATAGGAAGAACCTGAATGCCGTCGTTTGATATCGTGTCTGAAGTGGATTTGCACACCTTTACCAATGCCCTTGATCAGGCCAACCGCCAGTTGGATACCCGCTTTGATTTTCGCGGTGTTGAAGCCAGCTTCGAGCGCGACGGGCTCAATGCCACGGTGTTGGCGGAGGCGGAGTTTCAGCTGACTCAGATGGAAGACATACTGCGCAGCACCCTGATAAAGAACAAGATCGACCCGAAGGCGATGGAACTGGGCGACATGGAAGGCTACGGCAAGCAAGTGCGGCAACGGGTGACCATGAAAAATGGTTTGGAGTCGGATCTGTGCCGCAAGATCGTCAAGCTGATCAAAGACAGCAAGCTGAAAGTGCAAAGCCAAATTCAGGGTGATCAGGTGAGAGTCACCGGTAAAAAACGCGACGACCTCCAGCAGGTAATGGCGCTGTTGCGCGATGCTGATCTAGAGCAGCCCCTGCAATTCAATAATTTTCGCGATTGATTGCACCGACTCCGGCCTCTGGGCCGCAGCCCAATTAAGGATAGGCAATAATGCAGCCCCAGCCGTCACCGGACGTCACCGACCTGCCATGGTATCGATCCATATTTACGCAGCAGATGTTTATCTGCGTGCTTACTGGGTTGGCCTCGGGTTTGCCGTTGTATTTCCTCATTCAACTGGTGCCAGCGTGGCTGCGCAGCGAGGGAGTAGGGCTAACCGAGATCGGCTTATTTGCCCTGGTGGGCTTCCCGTATAACTGGAAGTTTGTATGGGCGCCGTTGATGGACCGCTATGTGCCGCCGTTTTTGGGCCGCCGGCGCGGGTGGATGTTGATCACGCAAATCGCTCTCATGCTGTCCATGGCGGCACTGGGTTTTATTGACCCGACGATGTCTGTCGGGCTGGTTGCCTACGTGGCGGCGGGGGTCGCTTTTTTTAGCGCCAGCCAGGATGTTGTGCTGGACGCGTATCGCCGTGAGCTTCTGAAGGACGAGGAGCTGGGGCTGGGCAACGCGATACATGTGCAGGCCTACCGCTTGGCCGGTTTGGTGCCGGGTTCTCTCGGGGTGATCATGGGGGACTACTTCCCCTGGAGCACGGTGTTCATGGTGATGGCCGGCTTCATGCTCATCGGTGTTGCGATGACCTTCTGGGTAAGCGAGGCCGGTGATGACAGCGCGGCGCCTCTTACCCTGCGCGCGGCAGTGGTCGAGCCATTTAAGGAGTTTGTGCAGCGCAACGGGCTGGGCAGTGCCTTGTGGCTGCTGACCTTCCTGTTTCTGTACAAGCTCGGTGACAATATGGCCACCGCGCTGTCGTCGCCTTTTTACTTGGATATCGGTTTTAGCCTCACGGAAATTGGTACGATCGCTAAAACGGCCTCGCTGACGGCCGCGATTATTGGCGGCCTGGTGGGCGGCGTGATAATGATTCGGCTGGGCATCAATCGCGCGCTTTGGCTATTTGGTGTGGTGCAACTGCTGAGCATCTTTGGCTTTGCGGCATTGGCTGAAATCGGGCCGAACCGCCTGGCGCTGACCCTAGTGATTGTATTTGAGTACCTCGGGGTGGGTTTAGGCACCGCCGCCTTTACCGCCTTTATCGCCAGGGCAACAACACCGGCCTATGCGGCCACACAGTTTGCCTTGTTCACCGCGCTGGCGGCACTGCCGCGCACCTTTGCCAATGCCACCACTGGCGCCATTGTTGAAGTGGTCGGTTGGACGAATTTCTATTTGCTCTGCGCTGCATTGGCGATCCCAGGCATGTTGATGCTGGTTAAGGTTGCGCCGTGGTCGGCAGAGCGCTAGTGTTGATCCGGCCACCGGCATCGCTGCCACGCGATTTTGCCGTCGGGTGAGGCGCTGCCTTCATCAATCAGCCGTGAGAGCTGTCGACGATAAGCCTCGGAATTGTGTGGGAAACTGATTTTGCCTTGTGCATTGATAACGCGGTGCCAAGGCAGGGTGTTCTGGTCGGGAAGTTGGCTGAGCTGGCGCCCAACCCAGCGGGCCCGGCCGGGCAGTCCTGCTTGGCGGGCGAGCTCGCCGTAGCTGCATAAGCGGCCAGGAGGAATCTGACTCAGCGCCAGCAGTAGCTGACGCCGAGCTTGGTCGGAAGGCTTATTCGTCAAGGTTGCGAATACGCTCCCAGTAGTCTTCGTAGAAGAAGTCGACCTTTCCGGTTTCCAGCGAGTACTCTGCGCCCACGACCATTAGCTTCCCTTCGCTAATCAGCTGTTCCAATGTGGATGAGCCGCTGCAAAGGTGCTCTACCGAGGTCCGTACATTGGCGCGTACCGCCTGCTTAACCAGTTCCTCTGGGTTGTCTTTTAACTCGGTGACTAGCAGCGTTTCCACGGCTGGGCGCACGCGCTTAACAATGGAGTGTAGGGCGGAGGTGGGGATTTTGGAGTTGCCACTCAGTGCGTCTACCGTGGCTTTGACAGCGCCACAGCGCGAGTGACCCAGCACCACAACCAATGGCGTGCCAAAGTTGAGGGCGGCAAATTCAACACTGCCGATGCCCGACGGGGCTACAACATTGCCGGCTACGCGAATAACAAACAGATCGCCCAGAGTTTGGTCAAACACCATCTCAGCGGGAACCCGCGCATCGGAGCAACCCAAAATGATGGCGAAGGGGCTTTGCTCCTCAACCAACTCGGGTTTTTTATTCGATATGTAGTCTTTGTTTTCAGCCAGCTTTTCAACAAAGCGGGTATTGCCTTCTTTTAAACGCGCAAGCGCTTCCTGAGCATTGATCATTATCTACCTTTATATGTGTTTTCTGTCGAGTGTTACAGCCAATCGCTGATCAGCACGCCAAAACCGACGCTCTGCAGCGAGTTATTGTATTCGATCAGGCTTTCGCCATAACCATTAAAGTATTTTACATAAGCTTTGATCTTGGAACTAATCGGAAAGCTCCAACCGATTTCCACTGCGCCACGGTTGTCGCTGCGCAAGTTGTTGCGCAGCATCACGCTGAGTGTGCGGTCTTTCCATTGATAGAAGCCCATCCACTCAAAGTGGCCGAGATAAAATTCGATATCGCGGTTATCGTCATCATCGGCGGCCTCGGGGATGCGGTACCAGGGCTTAAAGGTCATGGCGAAGCGGTCGTGCTCAAACACCATATTGAGCATGATGCGATTCCAACTGCGTGACAACGGCTCGCCGCGGCCGTTGGACTGATGGTTAAATATTAGCTGGTTGCCCACATTGCGAACCCCATTCCATTGCCAGTCGTTGCTGTAACTGAGAATGAGCTCGGGCTCGTGGTTGGTCTCGCGAAACGGTGCGGAAAACTCCTTGTTGTAGGCCTGCCAGAAGGAGCGGTTGGTATAGGCGCCGCTGAGAATGCCGCCCCCGAGGATTCCCTTGGCGATGTGTACTTTTACACTGAGCTGAAATTCGACCTCAGTGCTATCAACATTTTCCTCTTTGATCGGCAGCGACGAGCTGTAGTCTGCGGTGTCGTCGCGCCAGGACAGGGGAAGCAAGTAATTGGCGCGGTGAGGGGTGAGTACAAAGGGGTTGTCATCGGTGAAGCGCTCTAGTGCAACACGCTCTTCGACAACGCCCTTGGTTTGTTTGCGAATATGCTCTTCGGCAGCATCGGGGCCTTGAAGGCGCTGTTGGCACTGTTCGCGCAGCTGGCCGAGCGTGATCTCGTCGGAGGCACTCTGAGCGGCCAGCGATAGGCATTCTTCCATATCCATCGCTGGTGTTGGCGCACTCGACGGTGCGGCGTAACTTTTTGAAATATATGGTGTTAGCAGCAGTAATAAGGCGGCGCGAGCGAGGTGCATAGGGCTGAGGTCTCGAAGGTGGTAGAGGTCGCAGTGGCGTTGCTGACATAATAAGTTGTCAGCAAGGCGGGCACTAGGCGCTTTGGTTTTTTTCTTTCCTTGGGGCTAAAGACGGCACCATTTTTGATTCATCAGGTCAGCATAACTATGAGAGTCCTATTTAGTATTTTTGTCATCGCCCCCATCTTGGAAATGTGGCTGCTTATCGAGGTTGGGGGGCTGATCGGTGCCCTGCCTACGATCGCGTGTGTATTGCTAACCGCGTTAATCGGCGCCACATTGCTGCGCCAGCAGGGCGTGTCTACGTTATTGCGTGCGCGCCAGCGCCTGGATCACGGTGAGGTGCCCGCCAGAGAGATACTCGAGGGCCTGATGCTGGCAATCGGCGGCGCATTACTGCTCACACCGGGTTTTATTACTGATGCGGTGGGTTTCGTCTGCCTGATTCGCCCCTTGCGCAACACCGTTATTGACCAGATGCTGCGCCGCGGCGTTATTCAGATGCAAGCCGGTGGCTTCAGCGCCAGTAGCGGCCCGCGCGGCAATTCTTCGGGCGCGGAAGGGCGCCGCGAGCCTGGCCATATCACCATCGAAGGTGAATACCGAAAAGAAGACTAAAAATTTTCACTCTTTGCCCTTGAAAAGCATTTTCTCGCCCCCAGTTACCTGAGCAGCCCACGGTGACTGCATGTCCAGTCTGCGCGATGGGAAACCTGATGATTCCCGATCCGTGTGAAAGGGAGGTCGCCAAGTAGGTAATCACTACCTGGCGGTGCCGGAATGTCCGGTCAAATAAAAATCTGTTCATTGATTTAATGGAGATTGATCAAGATGAAAATTCGTCCCTTATACGACCGTGTAGTGGTTCGTCGTAGCGAAGAGGAGCAGACAAGCGCCGGCGGTATCGTTTTGCCCGGTTCTGCCAAAGAGAAGCCGAATCAAGGCGAAGTATTGGCTGTAGGCGAGGGAAAATTGCTGGAAAACGGTGAGTTGCGCCCTGTTGGTGTCAAGGTTGGCGATCGCGTGATCTTCGGTCAGTACTCTGGTAACGCCGTTAAAGTCGACGGTGAAGAGCTGATTGTTCTCGGTGAGTCTGAAATCTTCGGTGTTATCGAAGGCTAATTTCTAGCGCTCAATTGAATCAACGAATTAGTAGGAAGGTAAGACAATCATGGCTAAAGACGTAGTATTTGGTAACGAAGCCCGCCAACGCATGGTGGCTGGCGTTAACACCCTGGCAAACGCGGTTAAGGTAACGCTTGGTCCCAAGGGCCGCAACGTTGTTTTGGACAAATCATTTGGTGCGCCAACCGTAACAAAAGACGGTGTCTCTGTTGCCAAAGAAATCGAGCTTGAAGACAAGCTGGAGAACATGGGTGCCCAGATGGTCAAAGAAGTGGCTTCTAAAGCTTCTGACGACGCGGGTGACGGCACCACCACTGCCACCGTACTGGCCCAGGCCATTGTTAACGAAGGCCTGAAAGCGGTCGCTGCTGGCATGAACCCAATGGACCTGAAGCGCGGCATCGACAAGGCAATCGCGTCAGCAGTTGAAGAAGTTAAGAAGCTGTCTATCCCCTGTGCGGACAGCAAGGCCATCTCTCAGGTTGGCACCATCTCGGCCAACAGCGACAGCCACGTTGGCGCTATCATTGCTGAAGCGATGGAGAAAGTCGGCAAAGAGGGTGTGATCACTGTAGAAGAAGGTCAAGGCCTGGAAAACGAGCTGGATGTTGTTGAAGGTATGCAGTTTGATCGCGGCTACCTGTCTCCTTACTTCGTGAACAACACCGACAACATGTCTGTTGAGCACGACAACCCCTTCATCCTGTTGGTTGACAAGAAAATCTCCAATATTCGCGAGTTGTTGCCGCTGCTGGAGAACGTTGCGAAGGCCAGCCGTCCACTGGTGATTGTTGCTGAAGATGTTGAAGGCGAAGCCCTGGCAACACTGGTTGTGAACACGATGCGCGGCATCGTTAAAGTGGCTGCGTGTAAAGCGCCTGGCTTCGGCGACCGCCGTAAAGCCATGCTGCAAGACATCGCCATCCTGACTGGTGGTACTGTGATCTCTGAAGAAGTTGGCCTCGACCTGGAGCAAGCGACTCTGGAGCACTTGGGTACCGCTAAGCGCGTAACCATGGACAAAGAAAACACCGTGATTGTTGACGGTGCCGGCCAAGCGGGCGATATCGAAGCACGCGTTGCCGAGATTCGCACTCAGATCGAAAACACCAGCTCTGATTACGATCGTGAGAAGCTGCAAGAGCGCGTAGCCAAGCTGGCTGGCGGTGTTGCGGTGATCAAAGTTGGCGCAGCCACTGAGATCGAAATGAAAGAGAAAAAAGCCCGTGTTGAAGATGCGCTGCATGCAACACGCGCGGCAGTTGAAGAAGGCGTTGTACCTGGCGGTGGTGTTGCCCTGGTTCGCGCAATCAGCAACCTGGCTGCAGTAGAAGGCGACAATGAAGACCAGCTGGCGGGTATTAACGCCGCGCTGCGTGCGATGGAAGCTCCTCTGCGTCAGATTGTGACTAACGCGGGTGACGAAGCCTCTGTAGTACTCGACAAAGTGCGCTCTGGCGAAGGTAACTTCGGTTACAACGCTGGCAACGGCACCTACGGTGACATGATGGAAATGGGTATCCTCGACCCAGCCAAAGTGACCCGTACTGCTCTGCAGGCGGCCGGTTCGGTGGCAGGTTTGATCATCACTACTGAGTGCATGATTGCCGACGCACCGAAAGATGAAGCGCCAGCGATGCCTGATATGGGCGGCATGGGCGGCATGGGTGGTATGGGCGGCATGATGTAAGCCCACACATCCATAAAAATGAGAGCCCCGCACCGCGGGGCTTTTTTTTTGCCTGGCCATCCGTGGCAGGACAGGCTTTGCAGCTGAGTTGCCCCTCAGTATTGCGGGAATGTGCCTGTATGGTTGTGTTTTAGCTGAGTTATTGGCGCCATGCTGGCCCCAGGATTTATACTGCGTTATTCGAGCCCGCCACGCGGGTTTTTTCTGGTTATTCGGTGGATTATTTTTGGAGCTATCATCAGTAGTGCCGTGGGGGCGATCCCTGGCGGAATATGCAGCGATGTTTGCGCTGCGAGAGGAAGACCTAGAGCGCAGTATCCTTGGCTGCGGTGACGGCACGGCGAGTTTTAATGCCGAAGTAACGGCGCAGGGCGGTAAAGTGCTGTCGGTCGACCCGATCTATCAGTTCAGCGCCGACGATATCCAGCAGCGTATTCGCCGTGTCTACCCCGGTATGCTCAGCCAATTTGCGCGGCAGGCAGACCAATATGTATGGCGCCACTTTCGCGACCCAGGGCACTTGGGCTCAGTGCGTATGTCGGCGATGAATCGATTTTTGGAAGATTACCCAAGCGGTTTGCAAGCGGGTCGCTATGTTGAGGCCAGTTTGCCTGAGCTGCCGTGTTTTGATGGCGAGTACGACCTGGCCCTTTGTTCACACTTATTATTTCTCTACAGCGAGCACATCGATCTTCAGGCCCATGTTGAGGCAGTGCTTGAGCTGTGCCGTGTTGCCCGTGAGGTGCGTATTTATCCGCTGGTCTCAGTAGATGGTCGTGTGTCGCAGCACCTGCCCGCCGTTGTGCGGGAGCTGGGGGAGCGGGGCTATGATGTTGGCATGGAGCGCGTGGATTACCAATTTCAAAAGGGGGCGAACGATATGCTGTGGGTGAAGTCTGCGTCCGCCGCCGAGGAAAATACTGATGATTGATCTTCCCCGTGGCGTGAGGGTCAGCGATAGCCGTAGCGAATATGGCAGCGAGCAGGCTTTGCCGCTAATCGTTGCAGACACCGCACAATGTCGGGCGGTGTTTGCGCTGCAGGGCGCGCAGTTGTTGTCATTTGCGCCGGTGGGCGAAGAAGACTGGCTGTGGCTGAGCCCCAAGGCGGTTTTTTCCGACGGCGCGGCCATTCGTGGGGGGGTTCCCCTGTGTTTGCCGTGGTTTGGTGTGAATCGTCGCGACGCCACCTTGCCCAAACACGGGTTTGCCAGGCAGCGAGAGTGGCAATTGCTTGAGGCGAGTAGCGACGAGGATGGTTTGGTCCTTCGATTTGCCATCGAGTCTGCACCTGACGAGCAGGCACGCTTTCCCTGGATGTATAGCGCACAGGTGGTGTACCGATTGGGGCGCGAGTTGGCGTGCGAGTTAGTGATTTGCAATCGCAGCCAGCAGAGCCTGCCCTTGAGTTTTGCCATGCACAGCTACTTTGCCGCGGAGACTGCTGCGGCGAGTGTTCAGGGCCTGGGCACGGGCGACTATTTGGACAATGCCCAGGGCTTGGCTAAATGCCGACTTAGCACCGTCCAGCGCTTTGATGGTGAGGTTGATCGCGTATTTGAGCAGGTGGGTGGTGTTCAGGAGTTAGCAACGGGAAAAGGGGCGCTGGCTATTGCGGGGCAGGGGTGCGATACCGTGGTGGTGTGGAACCCGGGTGCAACATTGGCCGAGAAAATGGATGACGTTGCCGAGCACTACAATGAATACATCTGCGTAGAGAGAGGTATGGCTTTCGCCGATGAATTATTACTAGCGCCGGGCGGCTGCCACCGCGCGCACATGCGTATCTGGCGCCCTTAAGTCTGTGGAGTTGCGGCAACTAGGTAAGGGTTTTTACTTATTCAGCTTCAGTTCAGGCGAGGCTAGTAGAGTACAGGTCGGAAAACAAAAAGCAGTTAGCTTTCACAAAAACGAGGAGATTTTATGCGTACCCAGATGATGTTTGTCGCATTGCTTTCAGTGCTGATGGCTGCATGCAGCAGCAGCACTAGTTACCAGCCCGCTGAAGAGCGTGGTGCATACGGCTACACCGAGACCGCTCTAGGCAAGGACCGCTACCGCGTGACTTTCACAGGGAATACTGTGACGGATAAGGAAACGGTTAACGATTACGCACTGCTTCGTGCGGCAGAACTGACTTTGCAGGAAGGTTATGACTGGTTCCAGCTGGTGAATCGCGATACGGAGAGCAAAAGCCGCAGCAGTAGCACTATTTCGGGTGTGAATGAGTTTGGAGGCAGTACTCAGGTATATCGTCGCTGTGGCTTGCTAAGCTGTGACACCGTTGTTGCTCAAACACCCGGGCGTTTAAGTGGTGGTGTTGCATCGACGACCACCCGTACCTCTTATCAGGCGTCTCTGGAAATTAAGATGGGTAATGACCCGATGCCCGACAGCGCAGAGGCCTATAACGCGCAAGAGCTGGCGTCGACCTTGCGCCGCTGGATGGGTACCCAGGAAAAATAAGCGTATTTCGCTATGATAGCGCCGGGGCATGCCCCGGCTTTTTTACGTCTGGCGTCAGTGAAATAGCGAGTATTCGCTTGGAGGGAAGAGATGGCTGAACGGGTTGTGGTACTTGGGGCAAGCCCTAAACCAGAGCGATATTCCTACAAGGCAACACAAATGCTCACCGAGTACGGGCATACGGTTGTACCGGTGAATCCCTATCACCGCGCGGTTGCGGGAATTCACTGCCAGCCTGATATTGCCAGTGTCGACGGACCTGTCGACACCGTCACCGTGTATATGCGTGGCGAGCTACTGGCTCCGCATATGGATGCGCTGATTGGTTTGTCTCCCCGGCGGGTCATTTTCAATCCAGGGAGTGAGGACGAGGGCTTGGCCCGTGAGTTAAGAGCGCGCGGCATTGTTTGCGAGGACGCCTGTACCTTGGTGCTGTTGCGCAGTAAGCAGTTCTAATGAGAGGCGCCTGACTGGTGGGATTTAGGCTGGCGAAAAAAAAGGGGGCGAAAGCCCCCTTTTTAGTACTAAACCACATGGTGTGGTCTCATCGGTATTACACGTACTGAAGCAGTGCAACCATCGCCAAGGCCAGCGCGATGCTGCAATGGACAACGCCTTTGACCGTGGTCATTGGGCCGGTTTTGCCGAACAGGGCGTTCAGTTCGAGGAGCGCGATTAAGCCAAGGCAAATCCACAGGCCGAGGCTCAGGTCGCCGCTTGCTGTTTTACCGACTTGCGCGAGAGCAGCATTGCCGCTGCCGTGGAAAGAGCCCAGCATGCCGATCAGCATGGGTGCTGAGAACAGGGTGTTGGTGCGAGAAGCCAGGCCAGCTTTTGGCGCGGCTTTAGCGGCGTCGCCCGGGGTAATGCCGCAGACAATCTTCTGGTTGGGCCAGATAATCAGCCAGACGTTCAAAAACATCAGGGTGCCCATCAGTGCACCGATGATGATGTAGCCATTCAACCCGCCGCGGCTCATCGTGAAGTGCAGCAAGCCCAGACCCGTCAGGAAGGTGAACATCGCTCCCCAGCGGAACCACCACAGCGCGCGAGGCGCCAGCTTTTGTACGGCGTCTGCCTTGGCAGAGGGCTCTGCCTCCTTGAAGTATTCAGTTTGTACAAAGTTGAAATAGTACAGCAGGCCAATCCAAACGATGCCGAACAGTACGTGCAGCCAGCGCAAGGCCAGATCCGCAGAAATGAACGCGTCCATAAAACCCCTCTCTCATCTTGTTGTCTGTTTTTTTGTCGGGACTCGCAGACTCCGAGGCCCAGGCTGCGCAAGTATAGCAAAGCCGCCGAGGCTGCACAGCGAAACTGCATGCTGGGGCTGGAGGCGAGCGAGGCAGACGTTCATAATGCGCTGACTTACCACGCAGACGCGCGAGCGTAGAGTGGCGCTTTAACTACAATTAATTGGAATACTGAATTGTGAGTACTGATAAACAAGAACCACGATTTTCAATTGCTGTTGACGAGGAAGATGTCGCGCAGCGGGCGGCAGTAAGCTCAAAGGAGCTACCCCCTGCCACTGCGGCGAGTGGCGGAGGTGGTTTCGTCCTGTTTATGTTAACGCTGTTAATTGTTGCGCTGGCGGCCGCCGCCTACTACCTGTTTGATCAACTGACTATTGCTCAGGGTGATTTAAAACATGCCCAGCAGCGCCTGGAAGTGCTGGAGCAGCGCTTATCTTCCGCGGATGAAAGCCTGGAAGAGAACAGCGTGACCACGGCGGTGAAATTAAAAGAGCTGGATTTTGAAATCCGCAAGCTGTGGGACAACGTGTGGAAAAAACAAAAACAAGAGTTGGCTGAGCACGATGCGCAGTTGGCGAAAAATGAAAAGCGACTGGCTGCCATCGAAAGCCGCCACCGCTCTTTAGACGCAAAGCTTAAGAGTGCATTGCAGGGTTATGATGCCGACCGCGAGGCAATGGCGTCAATGTCTGGCAAACTTGACCGCGTCATTGCCCAGTCTGAGGTGAATCGCAAGACGCTGCTCGAGGTGAATAAGCAACTCACTGCGGGCGGCAGTCTGGATGCCCGGGTGAAGGCGGTTGAACGTCGTGTACAGCAGAGTGAAGAATGGCTTGATTCGGTGAACGCCTTCCGCAAACAGGTGAATCGCGATATCGAAGCGCTGCGCCAAACGGTCACGCAATACCACAGCGGCAGTCCCCAGGCCCGCTGACGGCGAGGCCGTAGCTGGTGTATACTTCTGCGCCGATTCCAGCTGTTGCGGCACATGGCTGCAACAGCACAGTGTGATCAGGTGCGGCAACCGTCGCACTTTGGCACCGACACCACAACGTTATCAAGGACCTCGCCCAATGACTGTTATCCGCCAAGATGACCTGATTCAGAGTGTTGCAGATGCGCTGCAATACATCTCCTACTACCACCCGGTTGATTTCATCAAGGCGGTAGACGAAGCCTATCAGCGCGAGCAAAACCCTGCCGCCAAAGACGCGATGGCACAGATTCTGATCAACTCGCGGATGTGTGCAGAGGGGCATCGTCCCATTTGTCAGGACACAGGTATTGTGACGGTGTTTTTGACCGTGGGCATGAATGTGCAGTGGGACGCTGAGATGTCGGTTACCGACATGGTTAATGAAGGCGTTCGCCGTGCCTACAACTTGCCTGATAATGTACTGCGCGCCTCCATTCTTGCCGACCCCGACGGTGCCCGCAGTAACACTAAAGACAATACCCCTGCGGTGATCCACTACGAAATTGTTCCCGGTGATACCGTTGAAGTGCATGTTGCAGCAAAAGGCGGCGGCTCAGAGGCCAAGTCTAAATTTGCCATGCTCAATCCCTCTGATTCTGTGGTGGACTGGGTGTTGAAAATGGTGCCGACAATGGGCGCAGGCTGGTGCCCACCGGGTATGCTGGGCATTGGTATTGGCGGTACTGCCGAGAAGGCGATGCTGTTGGCAAAAGAAGCGCTGCTCGACCCCATCGATATTCACGATCTGCAAAAACGCGGCGCGTCAAACCGCTCGGAAGAGCTGCGTCTGGAGCTGCATGAAAAGGTCAATCAGCTCGGTATTGGTGCCCAGGGCTTGGGCGGCCTGACCACCGTCTTGGATGTTAAGGTTAAAGACTATCCGACCCACGCTGCTAACAAGGCGATTGCCTTGATCCCCAACTGCGCGGCAACCCGCCACGCTCACTTCACCCTGGATGGCAGTGGCGCCGTCGCTCTGACCCCGCCAAAACTCGAAGAGTGGCCAGAGGTAACGCGTCAGTCTGGTGGCGACGTGAAGCGAGTGAACCTGGATACCGTAACGGCCGATGAGATCAAAACCTGGAAGCCCGGCGATACGCTCTTGCTCAACGGTAAGATGCTGACCGGTCGCGACGCTGCGCATAAGAAAATGGTCGATATGCTGAGCAAAGGCGAAACCCTGCCTGTCGACCTGAAGGGCCGCTTCATCTACTACGTTGGCCCCGTTGACCCCGTGCGTGACGAAGTCGTTGGCCCCGCAGGCCCAACCACGGCAACGCGAATGGATAAGTTTACCCGCACCATGCTCGCCGAAACCGGATTAATGGGCATGATCGGTAAGTCCGAGCGCGGCGACGGTGCGATCGACGCCATCAAAGAGTTTGAGGCGGTGTACCTGATGGCCACCGGTGGCGCGGCTTACTTGGTTGCCCAGGCGATTAAAAAGTCTGAAGTGGTGGCCTTCCCTGAATTGGGTATGGAAGCCATTTACGAGTTTACCGTTGAAGATATGCCTGTGACGGTCGCGGTAGATACCGCTGGCGACTCAGTGCATAAGTCAGGCCCGCAAATTTGGAAAGCGAAGATCGAAGCGGAAAATATCAACGTTAGCTAAGTAGGCGGCAGCGCCGTGCTGGCTCTGGGCGACGCCCCGGCCGGTGCATTGGCGCTGCCGTTTTTGTATCTGCTTCACAGGTGGCGAACTGAGTGATGAGTGAGACTTTTTACTGGCACGATTACGAAACCTGGGGAACTCGCCCCGCCCTGGATCGCCCCTCGCAGTTTGCTGGTGTGCGCACCGATGCTGAGCTGAACATTATCGGCGAACCGCTGGTGCAGTTTTGCCGTCCAACTCCCGATTACCTGCCCAATCCCGAGGCCTGCCTGGTTACTGGGATTACCCCGCAACAAGCCTTGGAAGAGGGGCTCAGCGAGGCAGAATTTGTCGCCAACATCCACGCGGAATTGTCTCAGCCTGGCACTTGCACAGTGGGTTATAACAGCATCCGCTTCGATGATGAGGTGACTCGCTTTGCCTTGTATCGAAATTTCTACGACCCCTATGCCAGAGAGTGGCAAAACGGTAACTCTCGCTGGGACCTGATCGATGTCGTTCGGCTGTGCTACGCGCTGCGCCCCGACGGCATTGAGTGGCCCCGGCGCGAGGATGGCTCGCCCAGCTTCCGGCTCGAAGAGCTGACCGCGGCCAATGGCCTGAGTCACGAGTCGGCGCACGACGCGCTCTCGGATGTACTGGCAACGATCGATTTGGCTCGCCTGATCCGTCAAGCCCAGCCCAAGCTCTACGACTATGCCTTGAGCCTGCGGAACAAGCGCACGGTGGCGGCCATGCTCAACACCGACAGCCAAGTGCCGGTGCTGCATGTTTCCGGGCGCCTGCCCGCGGCGCGAGGCTGCTCGGCGTTGATGATGCCGCTGGCACCGCACCCGGTGAACAAGAACAGCGTGATCGTCTATGACTTAAGTGTTGACCCGAGCCCGCTGATTA
The DNA here is from genome assembly GCF_964011655.1 of uncultured Spongiibacter sp. NCBI lineage: Bacteria > Pseudomonadati > Pseudomonadota > Gammaproteobacteria > Cellvibrionales > Spongiibacteraceae > Spongiibacter > uncultured Spongiibacter sp. Next base: position 73,613 of record NZ_CAXGPO010000006.1, read on the forward strand.
CGCTGGACAGTGACGAGGTTGCACGGCGAATTTTCAGTTCCAGTGACGAGCTGGGTGAGGACACGCCGCGTATTCCGCTCAAGGAAATTCACCTCAATCGCGCACCGATTGTTGCTACCCCTAAATTATTGGACGATGCCAGTGCACAGCGTTTGCAGATCGACTTAGATCAGTGCCGACGGCACTGGTCGATGCTGCGCAAGGCCGAGGGGCTTAATGAAACCCTGGCATCGGTGTATGCCCAGCGTGAATTCAGTGAAAACCCCGACCCGGACACGCAGCTCTATGGCGGCGGCTTTTTTAGTGACGGTGATCGCCAGCAGATGGAGCGCCTGCGAAAAATGCTGCCGGAGGATCTCGCCGGGCAGCATTTTCAATTCAGCGACCGTCGCCTTCCCGAGATGCTGTGGCGCTATCGGGCGCGTAACTTCCCCGAAACCTTATCGGCGGCCGAGCGGCAGCGCTGGCTGGAGTTCTGTCGGCAGCGGCTGCGCCAACCCGGAGAACATCTGCACGGGTTCGACAGCTTTCGCCAGCGGTTAGTGGAGTTGTCCGGCTCCACCGATAACGACTTCCAGCAATTTGTACTGCAGGAGCTCAACGACTACGCCGATGCACTGGAGCAGGAGGGGCTTTGAGTCAGTGGTGGGTGTATATGGTGCGCTGCCGCAGTGGCCGCTTGTATACCGGGATCACCACGGATACCGCGCGGCGTTTTCGCGAGCACTGCGGCGAAGGCGGCAAGGGCGCGCGATTCTTTCGCAGTGACCCCGCCGAGGCCATTGTCTACACCGAACCAGCGGAAAACCGTTCAGTGGCATCGCGCCGTGAAGCGGCGATAAAAAAATTACCGCGTAAACAAAAGTTAGCGTTGGTTGATGCGGCGCTTTTACCTGCCGGGAATACGGGCAATAATGCGCGGCCAGAAGGAGAGGCAAATGGCTGAGCAACAACACAGTGAGCGCGGTACCGCAAAGCTAGGTGTATTAAGGGCGATGCTTGGGTTTTTGAAGCCCTATCGCTGGCAGGTTATCGGTGCCAGCGTGGCTCTGATCTGCACGGCGGGGATCACGCTGTCCATCGGGCAGGGGCTGCGTTTGTTGGTGGATAATGGTTTCTCCAGCAACGCCAGTGAGGCGGCGCTAAACCAGGCCTTGGTGCTGTTTTTCGCACTGGTATTGCTGTTGGCGACCGGCACCTTTGTGCGTTTTTACTTGGTGTCCTGGATTGGCGAGCGCGTTAGTGCAGACCTGCGTAAAGCCGTGTTTGCCCATGTCGTCACCCTGCACCCCGGCTTTTTTGAAAGCCAGCTGAGTGGCGACATTCAATCCCGGATCACCACCGACACCAGCCTTCTGCAAACTGTGATTGGGTCCTCGGTGTCCATCGCCCTGCGCAACGCGCTGATGTTTATCGGCGGTTTAATCTGGCTGTTCATCAGCAACCCGAAACTCACGGGGTTGGTGATGCTGAGTGTGCCACTGGTGATTGTGCCCATCCTGGTATTTGGCCGCCGCGTGCGGCGGCTGTCGCGCAGCAGTCAGGACAAGATCGCCAGTGTCGGCAGCTTTGTGGGCGAGGCAGTTAAAAATATCAAGCTGCTGCAAGCGTTTAACCATCAAACGCTTGATCGCAAAGCCTTTGATGGCCATGTAGAGGTGGCCTTCGATGTTGCCATCGTGCGCATTAAGCAGCGCGCATGGTTGTCGACGGTGGTGATAGTGCTGGTGTTAGGCGCCGTTACCGGCATGCTTTGGGTGGGTGGACACGATGTCCTGGCCGGCCGAATCAGTGGCGGTGAACTGGCGGCGTTTATTTTCTACGCGGTGATGGTAGCTGCCTCCGTCGGTGCCATTTCCGAAGTCTATGGTGACTTACAGCGAGCGGCGGGAGCGACCGAGCGCCTGCTGGAATTGTTGGCGGCAGAGAACCGTATATTGCCGCCAGCAGTCCCGTCGCATTTACCGGTGCCGGTGCGTGGCGATATCGATTTTAGGTCGGTGAGCTTTGCCTATGCCTCGCGGCCGGAACATCCGGCGATAAGCAATGTTAGTTTGCAGGTGCCGGCAGGTAGCAGTTTGGCGCTGGTGGGCAGTTCCGGGGCTGGCAAGTCAACGTTGATTGATTTGTTGTTGCGTTTCTACGATGTGAGTGACGGAGCCATTTGCTTTGACGGCGTCGATATTCGCAATCTCGATCCGGACGAATTACGTGCAAATATCGCGATGGTGCCGCAGCAGCCGGTGCTGTTCACTGGCTCGGTGACCGACAATATTCGCTACGGCCGCCCAGATGCCAGCGATGCGGAGATAGTGTCTGCGGCTAAGGCAGCCTTTGCTCACGAATTTATTGAGCGTTTGCCCGAGGGCTATCAAAGTTTTGTGGGCGAAGGCGGGGTGCGGTTGTCGGGTGGTCAGCGTCAACGCGTCGCGATTGCCAGAGCAATATTGGCAGACCCTAAACTGTTGTTGCTCGACGAGGCGACCAGTGCCCTGGACGCAGAAAGTGAATATCAAGTGCAGCAGGCGCTGGAAAGGTTGATGGAAGGCCGCACGACGGTGGTGATTGCCCATCGCTTGGCAACCGTGATCAATGTCGATCGCATTGCGGTACTCGAGAATGGTGAGCTGGTTGCCAGTGGGCGTCACAGTGAACTTTTGGTGCAGTCACCCCTCTACGCCCGTTGGGCGAGCTTGCAATTTGACGACGCCAATAATCAGGCGGCTTCGGCTGCCAGTGAATCATAGCGGCCGGGCCGCAGTATAAAGGGAGAGCAGTGTTGAAATTTGCCGGTAGTCATATTCTCTCTATCAGTCAGTTTGAGCGCGAAGATATAGAGCGCGTGTTTGCGGTGGCTGATCGCATGGCGCCCTATGCGCACCGCGAACGTATTACCAAGGTGCTCGATGGGGCAATTCTGGGGAATATGTTCTTTGAGCCATCCACACGAACGCGGGTGAGTTTTGGCTGCGCCTTTAACTTACTCGGCGGTGAGGTGCGTGAAACCACGGGCTTTGAAAGCTCGGCCATTGCCAAAGGCGAATCGCTGTACGATACCGCGCGGGTACTCAGTGGTTACAGCGACGTGATCGTCATGCGTCACCCGGCTTCGGGCTCGGTATCGGAGTTTGCGGCGGCCAGCCGCGTGCCGGTGATTAATGGCGGCGATGGCGCCAATGAGCACCCCAGCCAGGCGCTATTGGACCTGTACACTATTCGTAAAGAGTTGCTGCACCAAGGGCGCAGTGATCTGGATGGCTTGCGGATCGCGATGATTGGCGATCTGAAATACGGCCGAACGGTACACTCACTCTGCAAATTGCTGGGCTTGTATAACAATGTCCATATCGTGTTGATTTCGCCGGATGAACTGAAAATGCCCGGTGAAATTGTTGATGCCCTGCGCAGCGCTGGCCACACGGTGATTGAATCCGATGTGATGGAGGGCAGCCTTGCCAAGGTTGATATTGCTTACTCCACTCGCATTCAGGAAGAGCGCTTTGCAAGCAAGGCTGAAGCCGATATGTATCGCGGCCGCTATCGTTTGAATCAGGCAATCTATACTCGCTACTGCGAACCCAATACGGTGATTATGCACCCGCTGCCCCGCGATTCGCGTCAAGAAGCCAACGAGCTGGACAACGACCTGAATGACAACCCTAACCTGGCAATCTTTCGTCAAGCGGACAATGGCGTGCTGGTGCGCATGGCATTGTTTGCGATGATCTTGGACGTCGTCGATCAAGTGGATAAATCGGCGCGGGATGTGAATTGGTACACCGAAAGGCGCTTCTGATGAGCCGTTTTGGTCGCGACGATGTCGAGGTGCTGGAAAAACGCAGCGCCTGGAAAGGTTTCTTTGAAATTCGCCAGCTGCGCCTGCGCCACCGACTGTTTGCCGGCGGCTGGGGCAAGCCGCTTAATCGCGAGCTTTTCGTGCGCGGTGCGGCGGTCGGCATGCTCCCCTATGACCCCGAGCGCGATGAGGTGCTGTTTGTCGAGCAATTCCGTGTTGGTGCCCTCGACAGCGGCGATTCGCCCTGGTTGCAGGAACTCGTGGCGGGAATTATTGATACCGATGAAGCGCCCGAACAGGTCGCGCGGCGCGAAGCGCACGAGGAAGCCGGGTTAACGGTATCTGAGCTGGAACCGATTGCGGAGTATTTTTCCTCGCCCGGCGGCAGCGATGAATATTTTTACCTGTACTGCGGCCGCTGCAATCTGGCGGATGCCGGCGGCCTTCATGGCTTGCCGGGCGAAGGCGAAGACATTCGCGCCAAGGTCTACAGTTTTGACCAGGCGATGCAAATGCTCGCCGACGGCGAGATTAATAACGCCCACGGCCTGATCGCCCTACTGTGGCTGCAGCGTCATCGCCAGCGCCTTCGTGAGGCCTGGCAATGAGTGAGACAGAGGCTCCTCGCGGCGGCGGACTATTGCGCTCCAGTCTGGTGGTGGGCGCCATGACGATGTTGTCGCGGGTGTTGGGTTTGGCGCGCGACGTGGTCATTGCGGTGGTGCTCGGCGCCAGCGCAAACGCCGATGCTTTCTTTGTCGCCTTTAAGATCCCCAATTTTCTACGCCGCTTATTTGCCGAGGGCGCTTTTGCCCAGGCCTTTGTGCCCGTACTGTCAGAATATCGGGAGCAGCGTGACCACGCCGCTGTACGAGACCTGCTCAATCGCGTGGTGGGCGCATTGGGTGGGGTGCTGTTGTGTATTACGATTCTCGCCGTGGTTGCTGCGCCGATGGTGGCGTCGATCTTTGCGCCGGGGTTTCGCGACGATCCGCTGAAGTTTCAGCTGACCACAGAGATGATTCGCATCACCTTTCCGTATTTGATGCTGATTTCACTGACTGGTTTTGCCGGGGCTGTTCTCAACAGTTACGGGCGCTTCGCGGTGCCCGCGTTTACGCCGGTGTTACTCAATGTCTGTTTGATTACCGCTGCCGTGGTGGCCGCGCCATATTTTGCCGAGCCCGCGATGGCGCTGGCCTGGGGTGTGCTCATGGCCGGTTGTGTGCAGTTGTTGTTCCAGCTGCCATTCTTGCAGCGCTTGCACCTGCTGCCAACACCGCAGTGGCGATGGGGCGATGAGGGCGTACAGCGCATTGTGCAGCTTATGCTGCCGGCAATGTTCGGTGTATCGGTTAGCCAGATAAACCTGCTGCTCGATACTGTGCTGGCTTCTTTTCTACCCACTGGCAGTATCTCCTGGCTGTATTACTCCGATCGCTTGGTAGAGCTGCCGCTCGGTGTGTTCGCCATTGCCATCGCGACGGTGATCTTGCCCAAATTGTCTCGCCAGCGAGCCGGTGGCGACGAGCTGGCATTCTCACAGACCCTGGATTGGGCGCTGCGTGGTGTGTTGCTGATGGCGCTTCCTGCGGCGGCGGCGCTGTTGATTCTCGCCGAGCCAATACTGATTACGCTGTTTCAGTACGGAGAGTTGCAAAGCCGCGATGTCGCCATGGCCGCGCTGAGCCTGCGCGCGTACACACTGGGTCTGATCGCCTTTATGTTGATCAAAGTATTAGCGCCCGGATTTTTTGCCTGCCAGGATACTAAGACACCGGTAAAAATCGGCATATACGCGATGGTGGCGAATATGGTGTTTAATATCGCCTTAGTCGTTCCCTTGCATTATTACCTTCAAATTGGCCACGTAGGGCTGGCCCTGGCCACCGCCATGTCGGCGTGGCTCAATGCCATGTTGCTGCTGCGTGGCTTGCTGGCGCGCCAGGTGTATCGCCCCGCGGCAGGCTGGCTGCGATACACGCTACAGCTCTGTGTTCCCGTGGTACTAATGTCGGCGTTGTTGCTGCTGTGCCGCGCGCAAATCAGCGATTGGTCGCTGTGGTCTGCCTGGCAGCGGGCGGCGGTGCTCGGCGGCGTTTGTGCAGCAGGCGGCGTGGCCTACCTGCTGGGTTTGCTGCTTATGGGGCTGCGGCCCGCACAGTTGCGCGGCGGCGCTAACCCGCCGACTTAAGCGTTTTTGTCACGTGGCTGAGTAAGTTATAATCAGCCGCTTTATTACTGCTCGGCGCATTCACTGGCGACTTTGTCGCGGTGCTGACAGCGGGGCGTGCATATGGGGTCGGCCACAGGCATGGAGTTAATCCGCGGATTTCACAATTTCCGCCCGCGTCATCGCGGTTGCGTTGCTACGATTGGCGCTTTTGACGGCGTTCATCGCGGTCACCAGGCGGTGCTGCGGCAGCTGATTGATAAGAGTCGTGAGTACGGCCTGCCCTCAACAGTGGTATTGTTCGAACCCCTGCCGCGAGAATTCCTGGCGCCGGATGCCGCGCCGCCACGGCTGATGTCATTTCGTGAAAAGTTTGAGGCGATTCGCGACCTGGGTATTGATCGTGTGGTTCGCATTCGCTTTAACAACGCGTTGCGCAATATGAGCGCAGACGAGTTTATAACCAGCCTGTTTGTTAAAAATCTGGGTGCGAAATACATCGTTGTTGGTGATGACCTGCGCTTTGGTCGCGACCGAAGCGGTGATTTCGACCTGTTGCGTAAGTACGGCGCTCGCGACGGCTTTGACGTGATGGACACCGCGACCCTACTTCACGAAGGTGAGCGAGTAAGCAGTACGCGGATTCGCGAAGTGCTGGGGCAGGGCGACTTCGCCCTTGCTGAGCATCTGTTGGGCCGCCCTTATAGTATTGCCGGGCGGGTGATTGTCGGTCAGCAACTTGGTCGTACCATTGGCGCGCCGACGGCGAATATCCAATTGCGCCGCCTGCGCTCGCCGCTGTCAGGCGTGTTTGCCGTGCAAGTTGCAGGCGTGTCGGATTCTCTGCTGCCGGCGGTCGCTAACGTTGGGGTTCGCCCAACGGTGGGCGATTTGAGCAAGGCCATACTCGAAGTGCATTTATTGGATTTTGAAGGTGATCTGTATCGCCGCAATATCCGCGTGTTGTTTAGAGAAAAACTGCGCAACGAAATTAAATTTGATGGTATCGACGCCTTGAGCGAGCAAATTTCTCGCGACATCGCACAGGCGCGACGATTCTTCTCCCTTTAACTTTTCCCTATTGCCGGGCCTTTAAGACTAGCTTTTATGAGTGATTACAAGCACACCCTGAACCTGCCAAAAACGGATTTTGCCATGAAGGCAAATTTGGCGAATCGTGAGCCGCAAGCGTTAAAGCGCTGGTACGACGAGGACTACTACGGCCAGATTCGCCGCGCGCGCGCCGGGCGGGAAAAGTTTGTACTGCACGATGGCCCTCCGTATGCCAACGGCGATATCCATATCGGCCATGCGGTTAATAAAATCCTGAAAGATATGATCGTTAAGTCTCGCACGCTAAGTGGCTTCGATGCCCCCTATGTGCCGGGCTGGGACTGTCACGGCTTGCCGATCGAGCTCAATGTCGAGAAAAAAGTGGGCAAGGTCGGGCGCAAGGTTGACGCCGCCACTTTTCGTCAGAAGTGTCGCGACTATGCCTACAAACAGGTCGATGGCCAGCGAGAGGGTTTTAAGCGGCTGGGTGTGCTGGGTGATTGGGAAAATCCCTATCTGACGATGAGCTTCGACTTTGAAGCCAATATCATTCGCGCCCTTGGCAAAATTGTTGAAAACGGCCACCTGCACAAGGGTTTCAAACCCGTGCATTGGTGTATGGACTGCGGCTCGGCGCTGGCCGAAGCCGAGGTGGAGTACAAAGACAAGACGTCGCCGGCGATTGATGTGCTGTTCCCGGTGGTGGACGCCGCGGATGCTCGCCAGCGCTGCGGGCTTGCCGATAGCGCTGACGGCGCAATGAACCTGGTAATTTGGACCACAACGCCGTGGACCATTCCGGCGAATATGGCTGTGTGCCTGCATGCCGAGCTGGACTACGTTTGGTTGTCCTATCAACGAGACGGCAACGCAGAGTTACTGCTGGTTGCTGAGGCCCTGCAGGAGTCCGTGACGAAGAGAGCGGGTATTACCGATTACGCGGTGGTTGGCCAGTGCAAAGGAGCAGCGTTGGAGAACCTCGCTCTGCAGCACCCCTTGTATGCGCGCCAGGTCCCGGTGATTTTGGGTGAGCACGTCACCACTGATGCGGGTACCGGCGCAGTGCACACCGCGCCAGCCCACGGCCAAGATGACTTTGTTGTCGGTCAGAAATATGGCTTGGATGTGTACAACCCCGTTGCGGCCAATGGTACCTACATCGAAGGTACGGAATTATTTGCCGGTCAGCATGTGTTTAAAGCTAACGAACAGGTGATCGCGGCACTGCAAGAGCGCGGTAGCTTGTTGCACAACGAGTCCTACGAGCACAGCTATCCGCATTGCTGGCGGCATAAATCGCCAATCATCTTTCGCGCGACCCCGCAGTGGTTTATCAGCATGAAGCAGGGCGGCCTGCTCGACAAAGCCATGGCCGAAGTGGATGCGGTGAACTGGATGCCAGGCTGGGGCCGGGCGCGTATTGAGTCCATGATGGGTGAGCGGCCCGACTGGTGTATCTCGCGTCAGCGTACCTGGGGCGCACCAATCGCCCTGTTTGTTCATAAAGAAAGCGCTGAACTGCATCCGCGAACGCCAGAACTGATAGAGCAGATTGCCGAGCGGGTGGAGCAGGGTGGCATTCAGGCCTGGTTTGACCTGGACGCTGCCGAGCTGCTGGGCGACGAGGCGCAGAGCTACGACAAGGTCGCGGATACCCTCGATGTATGGTTTGACTCCGGTGTTACGCACTACGCCGTATTGGCTCAGCGTGAGGAACTGGCCTTCCCCGCAGATTTGTACCTTGAAGGCTCTGACCAGCACCGCGGCTGGTTCCAGTCCTCTATGCTCACTTCGGTGGCGGCGCAGGGCTGCGCGCCCTACAAGTCAGTGCTGACACATGGCTTCACGGTGGATGCCAACGGGAGAAAAATGTCCAAGTCCTTGGGCAATGTGGTGGCGCCACAGGAAGTGATGAATAAGCTGGGCGCAGACATTCTCCGTCTTTGGGTGGCGGCGACCGACTACCGCAATGAGATGACGGTATCGGATGAGATATTTAAACGCACTGCCGATTCCTATCGGCGCATCCGCAACACCGCGCGCTTCCTGCTTGCCAATATGGCAGGTTTTGAGCCGGGTGAGCATGCGCTGGCCAGCGACGAGATGCTCGCGCTGGATAAGTGGATCGTCCATCGCGCTGCGGTTTTGCAAGATGAACTGCTGGCCGCCTACGATGCTTATCAATTCCACGTGGTATACCAAAAGTTGCACAACTTCTGTGTGCTGGAGTTGGGCGGCTTCTATTTGGATATTATCAAAGACCGCCAGTACACCACGCCGGAAAACAGCCAGTCGCGGCGTTCGGCGCAAACGGCTCTGTACCACATTGCCGAGGCGCTGACGCGCTGGATCGCGCCGATTCTCAGCTTTACTGCCGACGAGTTGTGGCAGGTTCTGCCCGGCGAGCATCAGGGGCCGGTATTTGCCGCTGAATGGTACCAGGGCCTGCAAAAACTCTCGGACGATGACGAGATGGGCGACGCCTTTTGGCAGCGTGTGCAGAGCGTGAAAACGGCGGTCAACAAAGTGCTGGAAAACGCCCGTAACGAGGGCATTGTGGGCGGCTCCCTGCAGGCTGAAGTGACGCTGTTTTGTGACGATGAATTGATCGAGACGCTGTCGGCGCTCGGTGATGAGCTGCGCTTTGTGTTGATCACCTCTTCAGCCATGCTCGCACCGATTTCCGCGGCGAACGAGGCTGAGACGACAGAGCTGGAGGGCTTACAGGTACGCGTTGGCGCCAGTGAAGGCATGAAATGTACGCGCTGCTGGCACTATCGCGAAGACGTTGGTCAGTCGACGACGCATCCAGAACTGTGTTTCCGCTGTATAGATAACGTCGATGGTGATGGTGAGGTCCGCCACTATGCCTAATAGCGGCGCTGCGCAGCAGCGGCGGGGGCGATTGCTGTGGGTGATATTTGCCGCGGTTATTGTTCTGGTCGATCAAATTACCAAGGTTTGGGCCGACGCCAGTTTGGTGTATGGGCAGCCAAACCCCGTGTTGCCGGTGCTGGATATTACGCTGCACTACAACCCTGGAGCCGCTTTTAGCTTTTTGAGCGATGCCGGGGGATGGCAGCGTTGGTTTTTTACCGTTATCTCCGCGGCGGTAAGCGTTTACTTACTTGTGTGGCTAATGAAGCTGCGCCGACAGCAGTGGCTGTTGTCGATGGCACTGACCTTAGTGCTGGGTGGTGCGCTGGGAAACCTGTGGGACAGGGTTCGCCTCGGCCATGTTATTGATTTTATTTCGGTGCACTGGGGTAACGCGTATTTCCCCACGTTCAATATTGCCGATGCGGCGATATCGGTGGGTGCCGTGCTGTTAATCATCGATACGTTTATTCATTCAGATGCCGGCGACAAGTAAGGTCGGCATAGCGCTAACAGAGAAGCGATTATGACTATTGCGATTGGTCCGGGAACCGCCGTCACCCTGCATTTTGCTCTGCTGATGGAGGATGGTAGCGAGGTGGACTCCACCTTCGAGCGCAGCCCGGCGAGCTTCGTATTCGGAGACGGTAATTTGCTCCCCGGTGTGGAGGCGAAGCTGCAAGGCTTAACGGCAGGTCAGCAAGCGACGCTGACACTCGCCCCCGAAGATGCATTCGGCCAGCGCAACCCTGCAAATATCCAGCGTATGCCACGCAGCCAGTTTGCGGATATTGAACTCAGTGAAGGCCTGGTACTCAATTTTGCTGACGCAGCAAATACTGAGCTTCCCGGCGTGGTAAGCGCGATTGATGATGAGCAGGTCGAGATTGACTTCAACCACCCCTTGGCGGGGCAACAGCTCGGTTTCCGCGTTGAGATTCTCGACGTGCAGGTCCATGCTGGCGATGAAGAGGCCGGTGCGGAGTAAACCATGAAAATTGTTCTCGCTAACCCCCGTGGGTTCTGTGCTGGTGTGGATCGCGCTATCGAGATCGTGAATCGCGCCCTGGATGTGTTTGGCTCACCAATCTACGTGCGCCACGAAGTTGTTCACAACAAGTTTGTTGTTGAGAACCTTCGGCAGCGAGGTGCCATATTCGTCGATGAGCTCGATGAAGTACCCGACGACAAAATCGTGATTTTCAGCGCTCATGGCGTCTCCAAAGCAGTTAGGAACGAGGCAGCGCGCCGGGGCTTGAAGGTATTTGACGCGACGTGCCCGCTGGTGACCAAGGTTCATATGGAAGTGGTCAACTACAGCAACGCCGGGCGCGAATGTGTACTGATCGGCCACAAGGGCCACCCGGAAGTTGAAGGAACGATGGGGCAGTACGACGTTAGTCAAGGCGGAAATATCTACCTTGTCGAGGATGTTGAGCAAGCGCTCAAGCTCGACGTTAAACAGCCGGAAAAATTGTCATTTGTCACGCAAACGACGTTATCCATGGACGATACGGCGGCGGTGATTGATGCCCTGCGGCAGCGCTTCCCCGCTATTGAGGGGCCGCGCAAAGATGACATCTGCTACGCGACCCAAAACCGCCAGGATGCGGTGAAAACGCTCGCCCAGCAAGCCGACTTGGTGCTTGTCGTGGGGTCACCAAACAGTTCTAATTCGAATCGCTTACGTGAATTAGCCGAGCGCTTTGGCTGTCAGGCGCAGCTGATCGACAATGAGAAAGACATACAGCCCCAGTGGCTCAAAGAGGGCTTGCGAATCGGCATCACGGCCGGGGCCTCGGCGCCTGAAATACTGGTGAAAGCCGTGATCGACAGGCTCTGTGAGCTGGGTGCGTCAGCCCCCGAGGAGCTTGAGGGACGCGCAGAAAATATTACTTTTTCCCTGCCTCGCGAACTGCGTTGGGTTGAGGCCAATTAAGCCCTAGAGCCATCGCCAGTGCTCGCCGCTACTCACCACAGCGGGACTCTGCCCTGCGAATTCGTCCACCAATACTGATGACGAGCTGCCGGCCTTCTTCGCCCGTGCTAGGGCATATCGTCAGTGTACCCACTTGAAAGGCATTGCTCTTGAGATGCGCACTGCCGTCTGGCCGGTAGCTGATGTAGTGGCTCACGTGGCGGTTGCCCAATGCATCGACCCCGCCTAGCGGGGGAATAGTGCGAAGGATTTCTTCATCGGCACTGCGCTCGCCATTGCTGTCTGCGTCGACATAGATAATTGCGCCGTGACTCCAATGGCCGTCAGTATTGTTAATGCTAACGGTCTGCTCAAGATAAATGGCTTGTTCGCGCGCAAATTGGGCGGCGGAATGCAGCGTGTTGGTGGCGTGGCTCAGCTGTTGCTGACGCGCAAAGCGCTGCAGTGAAGGTGCCGCACCAGCGCCGATAACGGCGGCGATACTGAGCGTCACCATCAACTCGATAAGTGTCTTTCCCTGTTCATACATCTTGGAATCCTTTCCAGTCCGTAGTGTTAGCTTTAGTTCACGGATGCATTTTTTGCAATGTCTCACTATTTGCCGCTATGTCACTAGACTGCGGAATTTGCGTATTAACACTTTGAAAGTGATCATATATCTTGCAAAAAATGGTTTTTTTTTAAGTCGATACTGGTAAAGCGCAGAAAAATCGCTCAGTGTTCGGTTCATAAAAATAAATCTACTGCATGCAACGGTGTCGTTGAGTCATGGCGGTCGCAAGGTCGAAAGATTGGGTTTCAGGGCTAAAATACCTTTTAAAGTAATCACTATGCGGCGAGGGCTTGAATGACCTTTAGCTAGGGGAGTGTAAATGATTAGCTTTCCGCGCAACCAACGAGGCGCGACGCTTATAGAAGTGCTGGTGGCATTGCTGATCACGGCTATTGGTGTCATGGGTGCGGCGGCCGTTCAGCTGAACTCTGTCAAATTCAACCAGGCGGCGAAATTCCGCTCCAACGCTGTGTTTTTGGCCAACGATATCAGTGACCGAATGCGGGCCAACCGGGTTGTCGCGTTAAAGGGCGACTACGATATTGCTATTGATGATGACGCTCCGACGGGCACGGGTGCGGTTGCCGTCGACCTGCGTGAATGGCTGGGAGAGGTTGCTCTGAGGCTTCCTGCGGGCGATGGCGCGGTAATTCGCGACGATACGCGTTTCACCATCCGGATTCAGTGGAGCGAAGGTCGCTTGGAAAAGACCCGTGAAGGGTCAGCGCCCTCCCTCCAAACCTTTGATTTTGTTACGGAGCTATAAAGCGTGAATGCCCAACGAGGTTTTGGTCTGATTGAACTAATGATCGCGATCACTTTAGGGCTGATTCTGAGTACCGCGATCATTCAGGTTTTTCTTGCCTCTAGAACAAGTTATCAACTCCAGGAATCACTGTCGATGATCCAGGAGAATGCGCGTTTCGGCATGCATTTTATGGGGCGTGAAGTCAGAATGGCGGGGTATATGGGGTGTAATTCCGTCGGCAATATTGACGTTAATGTTATCGCCAAGCCAGCGACCTATGCGGCCGATTTTGTTCCCGTTAAAGGGGAGGATGATGTCGGCGCTGGGCACACTCTAGGCGCCGTTGAAGGCACCGATACGATACAAATACTCAGAGGGGGTGACGGTTCAGTGCGGCTGACCGGAAACCTGGCGCCGAATAATGCCAACGTTCAAATCGAAGACAATACCTACAATATTGCTAAAGGCGACTACGTGTTGATCTCAGATTGCACATCGGCTGATATTTTCCGCGTTACCAACACGCCGAAGGAGAGTGGCAAAGGCACTGCCACTCTCACCCATGGCAACGGCTCGAATACCAGTAACCGGCTGAGCAAAATATACGGTGGCGACGCAGAGGTGTTTGGTTTTGAAGTCACCCACTTCTTTGTGCGAGACACCGGGCGTGATACTGCTGGGGGCAGGCCTGTACTCAGTCTCTACAGTCAGCAGCGAGCAACGGGTAGCGGCGGTTCAATGGCAGCAGCGGTTGAACTCGTCGAAGGCGTGGAAAATTTGCAAATCGTCTATGGCCTGGATACCGACAACGATCGAGCGATTGATAGTTACGCCGACGCATCAGCGGTGACAGATTGGCAGCAAGTGGTGAGTGCCAAGCTCGAGTTGACCCTGGTCGCGAATGATGAGGGAGTTGTGGGGCGTACTGGCTCTGTTGATGCGCAGAGCGTATACGACTCCTCTGGGCAATTGCTGAGTAACACTGACGGGCGCATGAGACAGGTATTTTCATCGGTATTCGCAATAAGGAACCGCTTGCCATGATCACAGCAAATGCGCAGCGTGGCGCGGTACTGATTGTTGCACTGGTGTTTACGGCCATTTTGACGGTCATCGGCGTTGGTGCCATGCAAAATGCCACACTCCAAGAGCGCATGGCGGGCAACAATAAGGATATCAATGTGGCATTCCAAGCTGCCGAAGTGGCCATCCGAGAGGCTGAAGCAGCAATGCCTGGTCTCTCCAGTGCGGATTTCGATGGCACAAATGGGATGTATCTTTCATGCCCGGATCCATCAGACAGTCGTCAAGCCTGCTCTGAACCGGACTGGAAGACCAAGACCTCGACGGGGTGGGCGGTGGTTGGTGAGAAAGTCGACGATGTGAGCCGGCAACCAGAATTTATTATTGAGCAGATTAGTGCGATGACAGACCCCAACGCCGCTTTGGACTCCGACAATACGGTTTCGCTGTTGGGCTTCTATCGTGTTACGGCCCGGGGCTTTGGTCTTAGTGATCGCAGTATGGTGGTTTTATCGACCACCTATAAGCGCGTTGAAAACTAGTAGGTAGTGATATGGCCTTTCGAAGAGTAAGTATTTTACCGAGCTTTCTAGTGGTCTTTGCGTTATTTGGTGTCGCAGAAGCCGTCGCGCAAAGCTGTACTATTCAGGAGAAAACGACGCGTTTTGTAGGGAAAAACAAGCAAAATGATCCCTATACATTCTCAACATTAGAGAGCATTAGCAGTGTTGTAGGAATAGAGCTCAAAAACTCAAAAAACCACTACTGCGACGCCAGTTCATATGTGATTAACGCAAATATACTGACCGTTAAGAAAAACAAAGGCAAAGATAAAAAGTGTAAGGCGAAGTTCACCGTAGAGGGGAAAAAGAAAGGCTGTACTGATAGCACGCCAGCCAATGAAATTGCCCAAAGCCCGCTCTTCTTAGCTCAAAATGCCGAGCCCAATGTGATGTATCTATTGGATGATTCGGGCTCCATGCAATTCGAACTAATGCCGGGAGAGATTATCGGCGGCAGTGCGCGATACATTTTTCCACGGGCGAACGGTATTTATGGCAGCTCTGATTATTCCAACTATGTACCCACAGTAGCGAATAATAGCCCCTACAATGCGCGCAGCCGTTCGCCGCAAGTCAACACAATATATTACGACCCTTCTACAACATACTCCCCTTGGATAAAAGCGGATGGCAGTCGCTACCCGGATGCGAACGTAAAGTGTGCTCCTCACAACCCGGAAACCAGTGGTAGCTCAAACAACCTGTCCAACTGTCGAGATCTCACGTCAACGAATAGCAATTACAACTCAAATAGTTGGGTGAACTGTAATGAGAGTGGCAGTTGTTCGCGCGACAGTAATACCCGCAATTTCTGGCCAGCGACCTATTTTTGGTACAAAGGCAGTGGCGACATGTGGTCGTGGAGTAACTATGAAAAAGTAGAAATTCGCTCGGGGCGTTCCTATAGCGGCCATGGCAGGGATGAGCGCGACGACTGTGCTGATGCTGAGAACGCTACCTGTACCTACGACGAAGAAATACAGAACTTTGCCAATTGGTACAGCTATTACCGCTCACGAGTGTCGGCAGCGCGAGCGGGTTCCGGCTTTGCTTTTGCAGAGCAAGGCGCGAACTTAAGAGTTGGCTTTGGCAGCCTTAACTCTTCAAGTCAGTCGATAGATGGTGTGTCGACCAGCGTGCTTCGCAAAGGTGTGAGAACCTTTGAAGGCAGTGACAGAGAGGCGTTTTTTGACGAATTGTACGGCTTAACGATACCGGCCGCGGGAACTCCGCTTCGCAATGCCTTGAATGCGGCCGGTAAATACTACATGCGCAAAGACTCAAAAGGCCCTTGGTCTGAGCGCCCTGGTACGAATGACAGCACTCCGGATCTGGAGTGTCGTCGGAATTACTCGGTGCTGGTGACCGACGGCTATTGGTCGGGTAGCGATGTCAGCGGTGATCCCGGCAAGAATAACGATGGCTCGAATAATCCGAGCCATTCTTCGCCCACGGGTAACAGCTACACCTATAAAGCAGCGTCGCCGTTTTCCGACAGTCGAGACGATACCTTGGCAGATGTTGCCATGTACTACTGGAAAAATGATTTGCGCAACGACCTCGATAACGTTGTGCCTGTTACAAAAGGGAATCCGGCTTTTTGGCAGCATATGGTGACCTTTGGCGTTGGCTTAGGGGTGACGGGAACGATAGACCCGGATACCGCCTTTGCTGCGATTGAGAGTGGTGCATCTATTTCATGGCCCAACCCCACCAGTGCGGATCAGCATAAAATCGATGACCTGCTTCACGCGGCGGTTAATTCACGCGGCGGCTTTTTTAGTGCGGCCGACCCCGGTACGTTTGCTGATGAGTTGTCGGATGCTCTGCAAGTCATTGCTAACGAAGCCAAGTCTTCCGCGTCGGCCATTGCGGCAAACTCTACGCGCCTGGATTCAGGTACCTTGGTCTATCAAGCCAGCTTTAACAGCTTGGATTGGAGCGGCAGGATGGTCGCCTACAAGGTGAATGACGATGGCACGCTGGGCGATGTGAAGTGGGACAGTCAAAAAGACAGTTATGGGTCGGTGTCGTCACGCAAGGTGTTCACTGCGGTGGGCGCGCCGGGAGCATTGACCACAACCGCGGTTGATTTTTCCACGTCGTCCTGGTCGCTGCTAGATACAACTCAGCGCGATGCGCTTCGCAATGGCGGTAGCATTGCTGACGGCCAGCTGCTTCTGAATTGGCTGCGAGGTGATCGCAGCCAGGAAGGGAAAGCGTTTAGAAGTCGCGGCGCAATACTGGGCGATATTGTTAATTCCGACCCCGCCTTTTCAGGAAATCTTGATGACTATGGTTTTCACGTGCTCTCCGGTACAGAGGGCAGCACTTACAGAACGTTTCTAAAGTCCAAGAAAGCACGCCCGCCATTCTTGGTCGTTGGGGCGAATGATGGCATGTTGCACGGGTTTCATGCAGATAATGGTAAAGAGTTGTTCAGCTTTATGCCCGCCGCATCGTATCCGGCAATTGCAGAGCTGGCCGACCCCGATTATCAGCACCGTTACTATGTAGACGGTTCGCCACGTGTGAGTGATGCCTACCTGGCGAATAAGTGGCGCACCGTAACGGTTGCTGCGATGGGGGCCGGTGGGCGGTCAGTCTTTGCGGTGGATGTCACTGACCCGGAAGCGATGAGTAAGAATAACTTCCTCTGGGAATTTTCAACCTCCAGCAGCGATACCGATAAATTGGGTGTCGCGATGAGTGCGCCCGCCATTGCGCGTCTCGCGGCGGGTAATCAGTGGGTTGCCGTTTTTGGCAACGGCTATAATTCCGGCGACAACGTAAAATTGTTTATCGTTGATCTGGCCGACGGCAAGCTGTTGAAGGCCATTGATACCGGGGTTACAGGCTCTGGAAATGGCCTCGCTTCTCCCGTGCCTGTCGACGTTGATGGCGACCGCGTAACGGATTTTGTTTATGCCGGGGATTTGCAAGGCAATTTGTGGAAATTTGATTTGCGTGGCAGTACGGCCAATAAATGGGATGTCGCGCTGAAATCCGGGTCTAAACCCGCACCGCTGTTCACTGCGGTCGATGACAATGGTGATCCTCAACCAATTACGAGCCGACCAACGGTTGGCAACCATCAAGAAGGTGGGTATTACGTTTATTTTGGTACCGGCAAGTTCTTCGAAACCGGGGATGCCAAGGTAGGCAATAGCCCGCAACTGCAGGACTTCTACGGCATTCGGGATGTCGATGCGGCGGTAAGTCGCTCGGACTTGCTCGTGCAGGATGTGATCTTCGAGCAGGTAGGCGTTACTAAAGACGGCAGTAACACCCCCTTTCAAGTACGCCTCGTGACCAATAAAGCGGCGGATGACGCCCCCGATTACGGTTGGCGCCTGCCATTGCAGCCACCGAATGATAGCGTTGAGGGCGAGCGCGCGGTATCGCGCCCGATACTGCGCAATGGCCGTATCGTGTTTACCACGCTAATACCTACTGACAATATTTGCGGGTTTGGCGGACGTAGTTGGTTGATGGAATTGGACGCGCAGACTGGCGGCCGTTACGCTGATCCGGTTCTGGATACGAACGGTGACGGGCTGATTAACGAGTTGGATGTTGTGCTCTACAACGGTGAGTACTTACCGATAAGCGGCCGCGGCAGTAACGAAATTATTAAGACCCCTGGTATCGTTGGCGCTGGTGATATCGAGTATAAGTTCACCTCAGGCAGCAGTGGCACTATCGGCATTGTGGTAGAAAAGGGTGATGACAACGGTATTGTTGGGCGACAGTCTTGGAGACAATTACAGTAATGACTCATCGTCATTTATCTCGTGGGTTTACCCTAATGGAGCTCATGATCACCGTGGCAATCGTAGCGATACTCGCCTCGATTGCCTACCCGAGTTATCAAGAGCAAGTGGCTAAGTCGCGGCGCAACGAGGCGGCCAATGCCCTGATGATTGGCGCCCAGGCGCTCGAGCGCTACTACTCCGCTAATGGTCGTTATACCACCACTGCCGGGGGGAGTGACTTGCCTGCGGTGTTTCCCTCTCGGGTGCCGGAGAATGGCGGAACGTATTACACGATATCTGCGGATGGCACACCGACAGCGAATACGTTTACCTTGATCGCAGCGCGCAGAGGTACGATGGCGGGCGACAGTTGTGGAGATTTCACTCTGGATGAAACGGGTGATATGGCGTTAAAAAACAAGCCCTCTGGATCGACTAAATCCCTGGCCGACTGCTGGCGCAGGTAGTGCCGTTATACGTAGATATGCGGGTGTCCATACGTGTTATTCAGAGGTGTCGAGTGGCTCGCGAAACACGTCATTTGTTTTGTACATGGCGGTAAATCTGCGTATTCTTGCCCAGTCGCTATAGAATTATAATCAAAGTGCTGGCCGTGCTGATTGGCATTTAAGCGTTTGTGCTTTTGCAAACCATCACAATGACTACGGAAAGTCGCTGGTAACTGCTACTGGCACCCCTACTCAATGCTCCATTTGTTCGGCCGATAATAATTTCCATGCTTGGGAGAAGAGGCCGAGTGCGAGCTAAAGATATTTCCGGTTTTACCCTGATTGAATTAATGATCACTGTCGCGATCATTGGCATATTGGTTGCCGTAGCGCTGCCCTCTTATCAGGAGTATGTCGTGCGCACGAATCGATCGGCAGCGCAAAACTTCGCGATGGAGGTGGCAAATATGCAAGAGCGATTTTACTTGGACAATCGCAGTTATGCTGCCGACCTTGCTACCCTCGGCGCTTCTTTGCCGTCAGAAATTTCCGGCGCGTATGTCGTTAGTGTGACGGCCGACAACACTGCTAACCCTCCTAGCTATATGATTAGCGCTGCTCCGAAGGGGACGCAGGCAAGTCGCGATGATTGCGGGACGCTTACCCTGAACAATAAGGGAGAAAAAGGTTATGCCTCGGGGGCAACGCGATGCTGGGAATAAGTAGGTTTAGAGGCTTTACGTTACTTGAGCTGTTAGTAACCTTGGCGGTAGTGGCCATCGTGACCGCCATTGCGGCGCCGTCATTCAACGACGTTATTGAGCGCCAGCGCGTTCGCAGCGCTGCCGATACCTTACGGTCTACCATTGACTTGGCGCGCAGTGAGGCAGTTAAGCGCAACGCGGTGGTTAGTGTCAGTCGAATTGGCGATAACTGGAACAAGGGGTGGCAGGTACTCGATGGTGCAACTGTACTACAGGTCGCACCGTCTCAGCCGAGCCTGACCATTACCAGCGCGGTCAATACGGTGCAGTTTAACGGCTCAGGACGGAGCAATGCCGCGGCAGAGTTCAGTCTAGTGCCCGATTCCGGGAATACCGCAAACGCCTACTGTGTGGATATAAGCCTCAGCGGCCGCCCGCGAAGCCGGAAGGGAGGCTGCTAATGCCAAAACGGCAAGTCGGATTTACCTTAGTGGAGATTCTTGTTGCCCTACTTATTGTCCTGGTCGGTTTAATGGGCGGAGCGGGCTTGATAGCGCGCTCTGTTCAGCAGGAAGTGGAGGCTTATCAGCGCTTACAGGCGCTTAATTTACTCCAGGATATGGTGAGTCGGATTAATGCAAACCGGCTTGTCGTGAGTTGTTATTCTGCGGGTGCCAATGGCTTGGCCTTAGGGCACGGTGCCTCCAACCCGCCCGCTTGCGCTCAAGGTTCTGCCGAGCAACGCGAGACCGCAGACGAGGATCTTGTGCAGTGGAATGCCGCATTGATTGGCAGCGCCCAACAAAATAAAAGTGACGAGAGTATCGGCGCGATGATTGGTGCCCGTGGTTGCATACAGCAGCTAGACGCGGCTACGCGTCAATATCGAGTGAGTGTCGCCTGGCAAGGTCTGAACGAAACCTCTGCTCCCTCTGATAACTTGACCTGTGGAAAGAACCAATACGGTGACGAAAAGCAGCGAAGAATTGTTACCGCGATCGTGCGAATTGGAGACTTAACGTGAACCTGTCTAGGCGGCAGCAACGTGGCCTTTCTTTGGTTGAGCTCATGATTGCTCTGGGTTTGGGCGCCTTTATGCTATTGGGGATTATTTCCTTAGTTGCCTCCGTCAGTCAGACCCGCACCAAGCTCTCTCTGGTATCAGATCAAGCAGAGAGCGGGCGGTATGCTCTGCATGCACTGAATGAAGAGTTGGCACTGGCGGGTTTTCTCGGCACCTATCATCCGGGTGTTGGTGTGGCCGATTACCAGCTCGTTGACCCATGCGTAAATAGTGGCAATGCGAGTGACCTAGGTTTTGATCCGAGTACGCTTGCGCTGCCGCTTGCGGTGTCTGGCGTTGTCAGCGGTGCCGCAATGCCGGCATGTATTGGTGCAGATAGTCCGGTGGCGAACTCGCCGATGCTGAACATTCATCGTGTGGACGTTGCCGAGGTGGACGTGGCGAGCATCGCGGCGGGAAACATGACACCGTATCTGCAGGTTTCCAACTGTGAGCTAGATGCTCTGCCTTATGTACTGAATACAGACCCTGCTGCGCTTACCTTGCGGGCAAAGGGTTGCGCGTCATTAGCAAGTGCTCGCCCTTACCTCGTTCGCAGCTACTTTATAAGCGATTGTGAGGATTGTGCCGATGGTGGTGATGGTCACCCCACACTTAAAATGCTGGAGTACAGCAGTGGGGTTCGGCGCGTACTGCCACTGGTCTCCGGCGTCGAAGACCTGCACATCGAATACGGATTAGATTTAGATATCGACGGTGGCCCCGATTGCTATGTGAGTGATCCCGGAGCCGCCGTTGCGCCCGGTGGCTGCCCGGCCGCAGAGTGGTCTGGTACGGCAACGGAAAACTGGCGGGATACCGTTGCTGTGCGCGTACATTTATTGATTCGCTCTGAAGAACCGATTTTAGCGGAGCCAGTTGAAGACACCTTTGACCTTGGTCGCGCTGACAGGGTGGGGCCTTTCGACGACCGTTTTAAACGGCAAGTTGTGTCGACCGTTGTGTTAATACCTAATGTTGCGGGGCCGAGAGAATGATAAGCGTAAAGCGACAGTCAGGCTTGGTATTGATCGTAGTGCTCGTCATGCTGGGGATATTCAGCATTATCATTGTCAGCATGCTGAGCGGCAGCAATATTAATTTTAAAATAGCCGGTAATCAGCAGTATCACATCGAATCAAAAAATGCGGCGAGTAACGCCATAGAATCTTTTGTCAGTAATCCGGCTAATTTCGCAATTCCATTGCCCGACGGGAATACGGAGTTTGGCAGCGACTTCAATGGTGATGGTAGTGATGACATGGTTGCTGTGGTCGCGCCGCCAACCTGTCTGAGTACAGACCCAATAAAACAGGTTGAACTTGATGTCGCCGACCCAGCAGATGCTCAGTGCCTGGGAACGGGTAAAAATAATACCAGCGGTGTGCTGACGGATGACGACGTTGCCCTCCAAGGCAACTCCTGGTGTACCAAAATGCGCTGGGATATCGCCGCAACAGTGGGTGACGCTAAGACTGAAAGCCGCTTGGAAATGCACCAAGGGGTGTATTTGCGCGAAGTCATTGGGACGCCCTGTTTGAATTAATTCTCCGGTTTAACCGGTGTTAGAAAGAGTGAAGGCCATGAAAACGCTAATTAGTTGGATCCGTCTGTCGCTTCTATTTATCGCGATGTCTGCGCCGACACAGGCCGAGGATATCGATTTATTTGCTGGGATCACCCCTGGCGGTGCCAACCCCCCAACGGTGTTGCTGGGTTGGCACAGCACGGCAAATTCCAATGCCAATGTCACCCACGGCTGCGTTTACGGAGATAGCGGCGCGGCCCCATCGCTTGGTGATACGGTGGGCGGTATGGAGCAGTGTGCGCTGGTGAACACCATGCTCTCTCTATTAGACGCCGAAAATGATTACTTGCTAGGTGCAATTAAGATTGGCCTGATGGTATTCAATGAGAATGGTTACAGCAGCTTCAATAATGGCACGGGTTTAGGTAATGGCGATAACCGGTGTGGTTATTTGCTTGTGCCACCAACACTGATGGACAGCTCTGGCATCAACAGCTTCATTAGCAAGCTTAAAAGTATTGATAAAAACAACTTGGCAAACCAGTCGCGGTTGGGTGATCTGATTGCCGAAAGTTGGGCCATGTTGAATGGTCTGGCAACCTCTTGTTCAGGCGTTGACTACTCCGGTCTTGCGGAAACGGCGACCCAATGCCGCGACGCCGTGCTCGTCTATATTGGCAATGCCACGAAGGAAAATTCCAGTGTTGCCGATGGCACGGGAAGCCCCGATACGCTATTGAAAAACCAGTTAACAAGTGAGTTTTCCTACAGCACCGGTTCTTCTCAGTACAAGTTTTTTGCCACACCGCGCGCGGTTACCCAGCTCACCAATTCAGACTCATCCAATAATAAATATTGGGGGGATGAATGGGCGCAGTTTATGAATTTGGTAGATACCAGTGACAGCGCACAATCTGATCGCAATGTCAGTACCTACTCTATAGCGGTTTACGATCCTAGCTTAGAAACAAAGCTGGCTGGCGAGATAAACTTCCTCGCAGATTTAGCCAATGTCGGTGGCGGCAAGGCCTTCAAGGTGACTGCCGATAATCATGCGGGGCTGGCGGAGGTGCTCCTGCAGATATTTAATGAAGTGCAGGATATTAACAGTGCATTTTCATCGGCGACGCTGCCTGTTAGTGCTAACACGCAAGGCACCTTTCTGAACCAAGTTTATATCGCCAGCTTTCGGCCAGACAGCGATGCGGCGCCTCGTTGGAACGGCAACGTTAAACAGTATCAGCTCGGCTTTGACGCCGGTGGAAATATCGTTTTAACAGATTCGACTCAGGATGTGGCGTCGGTGGTTACTTCTGTTACTAACCCCATCACCGGAGCAATTGTTGATGATGCAGTGAGTTTCTGGACGACAAACACGCCCAAGGATGCGTCAGGCGCCGCCGTGGCGGATTGGCCGCTGGATGGCTTCTGGCGTAATAGCCCGGAAGGAGAGGGCTTTGCCTTTGACCACCCTGACGGCGATTTAGTTGAGAAAGGCGGTGCGGGCCAGTTATTGCGCGTGAACAACCTGACCACATCGTCAGGCCGCAAAGTGTATACCTGTAACAGTGTCGGAAATTGTCCGAGTGCGTCGGCTCTACCCGAGTTTAAAACGACGAATACTGCTTTGGTGTCCCAGCTAGATGCGGAGCTGGGCGCTGCCGAAGAGGGTGGTAATGCATCGATAAGCGTTGGCCGCTATGACGATGGCGAAACGATATCAACAAGCTGTTCAGGTAAAGGGAATAATATTACCTGCACCATCGCTCACGATGGCAGTGGCGGTACCCAGCTTGACGCCGCAACCGACAGAGTGGTGATACTAAACGCGTGGAACGAATCGCTGCAGGCCAACAAGCAGAGCTGTACCTTCGCCGCACCCTGCAGCATCAGCAATGTCACGGCCACTAGCTTTGACGTTGCCTCTCGCAATATCCCCGATGGTCAAACGTACAATGGTGCAGTGATTGTTGAAGTGAGCCGAGCTGCCCGTGTGGCGCAAACCTCCCATGGCTTGTCATTGGGAGACCAGGTTGAATTAGAGGGCTGTACTGTCGGCTCTACCGCCAATACACACAATAGCGCCTTGCTCAACGGTACGGTGCTTGGCAGTGTGATTGCAGTTACTGATGCGGATAACTACCTGCTCAGACTTGGCGATTATGTGCTTGCCGAAAACAACAATGTAAGTTGTGGCAGCAGTGCAGTGTCGCTAACCGCCGAGACCCTCATCGATTGGGTACGGGGGGAAGATATTATCGGCAATGAAAGCCGTCGAGGCCCATGCCCACCCGAGCTGCGCGGGAGCGATTGTCCGATCACCGCGCGGGGGTCGATTCATGCAGATGTCCTGCACTCGCGCCCCGCGGTTATCAACTACGGCGGCACTACCGGGGTTGTTGTGTTCTACGGCTCCAACGATGGTCACTTCCACGCCATCAATGGTAATCAGGCAGGTAATATCGCCGGCGTACAACCCGGTGGTGAGTTATGGAGCTTTATAGCGCCGGAGTTCTTTGGCAAGTTTAAGCGGCAATTCAATAACGACCCGCTGGTGAAGTACCCAAATGTGCTCGACAGCCGGGCTCAGCCGCGCGACTACTTTTTCGACGGAAACACCACGATTCTGCAGGACAAGCGCACCGGTAAGCCCACGTCTGGAAAGTCCTTGATCTTTATGTCGGCGCGCCGTGGCGGACGTTTACTTTATGCACTCGATGTCAGCAATGTCGCGGAACCGCGTTATCTGTGGTCGCTGACGAATGATCAGGTTCCGGAGTTGGGGCAGACATGGTCGCAGGCCCAGCTGACCTTAATCAAAGGTCACAGCAACCCCGTATTGATCTTGGGGGCGGGCTACGACCCCGCCGAGGACCAAGAGCCAGCACCTGCAACGAATAGCCAGGGGCGGGGTATTCTCATACTGGATGCGATGACCGGAGGAGTGCTGTGGGCAGCGCTGGCTGACTGTACCGGTGTCACCGTGGCAACAGGCGGACACTGCGAGACCGTTTCCGCGATGACGAAATCGTTTCCCGCTGATGTAACGGTTCTGGATAAGGACTTAGATGGCTTCACCGACCGCCTCTATGCGGCAGATGTGGGCGGGAATATATGGCGTGTTGACCTTGAGGCAGCCAGCCCCGCGACAACCGCCTTTAGCGACATTGAAGTCAATAAGTTCGCAAGCCTGGGGGGCAGTGGCAACAGTGCTCGCAAATTCCTCTTCGCCCCGGATGTCGTGCCCACGAATAATTTCGACGCTGTGGTGGCGGTCTCCGGCGACCGTGAGCACCCGCTTTATACCAGTAGTACCACCGCCGGGCTTGCCTACAATGTCGAGAATAAGTTTTTCATGATTATGGACAAAAATACCGGTAAGTCGATGCCCTCGACTCACTCGGCAGTGACCGTAAGTGACCTCGTTGACCAAAGCACTTTGCAGTGTACCGACGGCAGCGGTGGCATTGTGTCCTGTGGTAGCGAAGGAGCGACCGAACTGTATTTTAGTGGTTTGGATAGCGGTGTCGCAGGGTATTACTTTGACCTGTTGGTGGGTGAAAAAGGCGTTAACGCACCATTGGCGGTTGCCGGGAAAGTCTATTTTGGTACCAACCAGCCGGATGTGCCCGATGCTGAAAGTTGCAGTGCAAATTTGGGTAACGCCGGCGCCTATGTTGTGAACCTTGTGACGGGTGAGCGGCAGAGAAATGAATTCTCTGGTGGTGGACTTCCACCGTCGCCCATTGCCGGGCTTGTGACGATTGACGGAAAAACCGTGCCCTTTGTGATTGGTGGGGCGGGGCCATCACCCTTTGATCCCAGCACCCCCGCGCTCGACCTGTCCGGCGGGCGAAAACGCACCTACTGGTATTACGAATAAAGAAAAAGGCAGCCTCGGCTGCCTTTTTCGTTCTATGAGTTCATTAGTCGAGGTTGTACTTCTTTAGTTTGTAGCGAAATTGCCGGAAGGTGAGCCCCAGCAACTTCGCTGACTCCGTCTTATTGCCCTGTTGGGCTTTTAGCGCGGCATTGATAATGTTTTGTTCAATGCTCGCCAGATACCCCTCCACGTCTCCGATAGCTGCCGATAGGTGGTCGGCGTGTTTATCCGGGTTCACGCTGCTATTTGATGCCGGTAGCGATAGATCCTTGGCAGTGATGATCTCGTCGTCGCACAGTGTTGCGGCGCGTTCAATAATGTTTTCCAACTCGCGGACATTGCCGGGAAAGGGGTAACTGCTCAGCGCATTAAGAGCATCTTCACTGAGGCGGGGGGCCGGTATACCCCACTCGCTAGCGATTTTCTCTAGCATAAAATTGGCCAATAACGGGATGTCGCTGACCCGTTGCCGCAGGCTGGGCACCGCGACCTCGATAACGTTAATACGGTAGAACAGGTCACTGCGGAAGTGTTCTGAGGCGACTTCGCGGGATAGGTCTCTATGCGTGGCACTGAGTATGCGAACGTCGACGGCTATTTCCTCATTTGAACCGATACGTCGCACCGCCTTTTCCTGAATGGCGCGAAGCAGTTTAACCTGCATATTCAGCGGCAGGTCGGCGACTTCGTCCAGGAAGAGAGTGCCGCCATTGGCGGCTTCAAATAAGCCTTCCTTATCACCGTAGGCGCCAGTAAAACTGCCCTTAACATGGCCAAAGAACTCACTTTCGACAAGCTCGTCGGGGATGGCACCACAGTTCACTGGGACAAAGGGAGCATTGCGGCGCGGCCCATTGGCGTGGATCATGCGCGCCACCACTTCCTTGCCACTGCCCGACTCGCCACTGATGTAAACGGGAGCCTGGCTGCGGGCAAGTTTGGTGATTTGCTGGCGCAGTCGGCTGATAACGTCGGTTTCGCCGAGTAAGCGGGTGTTGCGGCTGCTGTCGATGGCGGTGGCGCTGCTACTCTCCAGTTGCAGGGCGGTTTTGATCAGGTTGCGCAACTGCTCAATAGACACCGGCTTGTTGATGAAGTCGAATGCCCCCGCCTTTAGCGCCTCAACCGCTAGCTCTGTGCTGCCGTAGGCAGTTAACACCGCAACGGCGGTTTCGCTGCAGTGCTGCTGGATGTGGTGAACGACGTCCAAGCCCGAGCCATCTGGCAATTTGATATCGGTAAGACAAAGTTGAATAGTGTTTTGCTGCAGGAGCGCGATAGCGTCACTGACACAGCCGACCGACTCGGTATGAAGGCCCATGCGACTGATGGTAATTTCCAGAAGTTCGCGAATATCCGGTTCGTCGTCAATGATGAGTACGGTTTTCTGTGTCATATCGGCTTGTCAGTCTTAATCGGGGAACGCGCTGCGCTGCGGGTGGGCGAATTGTAATCGAAAACAGCTGTCGCCGCTGGGTTCCCGTCGGTAGCTAATAGCGATTTGGTTCGCCAGGCAGAGCTCGCGGCAAAGGTACAAGCCGAGCCCATTGCCCTGAGACTCCGTGGTGAAAAAGGGCTCAAAGATTTTGTCTTGATTGTCCTGTGAAATGCCGGGGCCATTATCGATGATATCCAGTGTTACACCGCCGCTAATACCGTTGCTCAAACGGTAGCGGATAACGGCTGTGTCGGCCTCTGCCAGGCTATGGCGAATACCGTTTTCCGTAATATTACTGAGGATCTGGTTTAGCTGGCTTTGGTCGACATTCACCGTATCGTTACTGCATTGTGAGTCGTCAGTTAGCAGCTGAATTTGCCCCTGATGAATGCTGTGCCAGTCCCGGCAAAAGCGCTGCAACCAGGGCATTAGTGCGAAGGCTTCAGGTTTGGGCAGTCGGCCGCGTGACAGCTCGAGAACATTTTTCACAATATCGTCCATGCGTTTTGCATGGTTTTGGATAATGCCGACAAAGCGCGCATCGCCGTCGTCGAGGTGAGGGCCTTCGGCGAGCAGTTGTGCCGCATGGCTGATTGCCGAAAGAGGGTTGCGTATTTCATGCGCGATGCTGGCGGTGAAGCGCCCAAGGGAGGCAAGCTTCAAGTTTTGCGCGCGCTGATTGATCTTGCTGATATTTTCAATATACAGCAGGAAGTCTTCGTCGTTGTCTTGGTCCAGCTGGGCGATGTTGACGTGTAATTCCACGCCCGAGGGCTGCAGCTGAATGATTTTCGACAAGCTGCTACCCGGTGCAGTGAGGGCGGTGATTTGCGGGGGAGCATAGAGTGAGTCGGGGCGACGTTGGTAGGGGACTTGCAAGAGCTCTGCGGCAGCGGCATTGCAGAGCTTGATGCGGCCACTGCGTGACATGACCACAATGCCAGTCTGCATTCGCTGCACAATGCTTTGGTTGATTTGCGACAGCCGCTCTAAGTCACTGCGGCGACGCTCTGCCAACTGCTGAGCGGAAATAATTCGTTGGCTGAGGTAGCGAATGGCAATGGCTGTCGAAAAATAGGCCATCCCCATCATGCCAGCGACGACAAATTGCTGGGTCTCTACGCGCTCGTACAGGGTGTTGGCTGCGACCTCGGCGATGGCGCTGATGGTCGCCAGTGAGGCCAAAGACAGGCACAAGCGGGCGGGTAAGGTCATGCTGGCTGCACTGATGCTAACCATCAGCAGGGAGGCGAGGCCAGAGTCGGCGCTTGCCGAGCAGTAGCTCATCAGCATGATGCAGCCAATGTCGATGAAAAACTCGAAGAACAGCCCCGTGTCGTGATAGTGACGACTGGTCAGCAAGTGCTGGAACAAGGCAAGCAGTGAAAAAGCCAGGTAAGCAAAGGAAATCAGCGAATAGATGCCGGGGGCGGTACTTCCCAGCACCGATTGACTGAAGCCGTAAATGAAGATGAAAAACAGCGCGCTGGCTAGCAGCAGGCGGTACACCGCATATACCCGCATGACGGCGCGGCGTTGGCTGTGGTCGATGCTGGCGCTATGCATGATGATCTCGTTCAGATAATGCCAATAAGTGTATCTGGCAATTCCTGCGGATGCACATCGCGAGTTTTGATAGAATGCCTGCGCACAGCGGTAAGCCAACGCCTATTAACGGGGATACACAGATTCATGACCACGCTTCGTATTGTTACTGCTCAGATCAACCCGGTAGTAGGGGACATCGAAGGCAACACCGACAAAATTCTCAACGCCGTTGAACAGGCAATGCAGGCGCACAACCCCCAGCTCATATTGTTCCCAGAGCTTGTTGTAACGGGGTATCCACCCGAAGATTTGCTGCTGCGCAGCAGCATCAGTCATCGTGTAGAGCGCGCGTTGGCGCGCATTGCCAAAGCCGCGAAAGAGACCTATATCGTTATTGGCTATCCGCGCAGCCGAGAGCAGGGTTTGTACAACACGGCCGGGGTGTTCTACCGCGGCCGTTTGCTCCACGAATACCACAAGCAATGTTTGCCGAACTACCGCGTATTTGATGAAAAGCGCTACTTCAAAGAAGGCCGTGAAAGCGTCGTCTTTGACCTGTTTGGTGTGCCCACGGCGCTGAGTATTTGCGAAGACATTTGGCAGGATGGCCCCACCGCGGCTGCCAGAGCCGCCGGGGCACAGCTGATGCTGAATATGAGCGCCTCGCCCTTCCATGCGGGTAAGCAGATAGAGCGCGAAGCCCTGCTGGCGCAACGGGCCTGGCAAGGCGGCATGCCTATCGTCTACTGCAATTTGGTGGGAGGGCAGGACGAACTGGTATTTGATGGTGCGTCAATGGTGGTTTCCAAAGAAGGCGAATTACTGGCGCGAAGCCCCGCCTATGTCGAGCATCTGGCCTGTGTTACGGCACATTGGCAGGACGGCACGCTGAGCATTGATGAAGGGGCGGTGACCGACCTTAAGCCGGTGCTGGACGATGTCTACGAAACGCTGGTGCTGGGGGTGCGCGACTACGTTGAGAAAAATGGCTTTAAGGGCGTGGTGTTGGGTTTGTCAGGCGGTATTGATTCCGGTTTGACGCTGGCGATTGCCGTAGACGCGCTGGGCCCTGAGCGCGTGGAGGCGGTGATGATGCCCTTTCGCTACACGGCGTCCATGAGCGTTGAAGATGCCGAGGAACAGGCGAATATGTTGGGTGTGCACTACTCCTGTCTGTCGATCGAGCCGATGTACGACGCCTTCATGGCGACGTTGGCAGACGAGTTTGCCGGCACCCAAGTCGATACCACGGAGCAGAACCTACAGGCCCGCTGTCGTGGTGTTCTGTTGATGGCAATCTCCAATAAAAAGGGCTACCTGGTCCTCACCACGGGCAACAAAAGCGAAGTGGCGGTCGGTTACTCGACGCTATACGGCGATATGGCCGGTGGCTTTGACGTACTGAAAGATGTCGCTAAAACCCGGGTGTTTGAACTGGCTCGCTATCGCAATACTCGCTCTCCAGCGATCCCGCAGCGCGTTATCGACAGGCCGCCCTCGGCTGAGTTGGCGCCAGATCAGAAAGATGAAGACAACCTGCCGCCCTACGATACGCTGGATGAAATCCTGGAGCGCTATATCGAGCGCGATGAAAGCGCCGAAGCGATTATCGCCGATGGCTTTGACCGCGACACCGTGTACAGGGTACTGCGCCTGGTAGATTTAAACGAGTACAAGCGCCGGCAAGCGCCGATTGGTACGCGTATCACCGAGAGAGGCTTTGGGCGTGACCGCCGCTACCCCATCACTCAGAAATGGCCGATCGGTGATTGATAGACCGGAAATAAAAAAGGGCGCCTATGGCGCCCTTTTTTTGTACCTCGCTGTCGCGACGACCTATTCTTCACTCTTGCTGCGGTTGTCAAAACGCGGCGGCTCATAGCGGTCAAACAGGCCGAAGGTGGCTTTATTGATAAATGAGCCTTCCTGTTCGATACCGACTTCGCTGATGAAGTTACCGTTTTTATCGAGGTTGGGGTGGTCAGGATAGTTCTTGCGCAACACGGCAAGTGACTGCTCCGCCAGATCATCCATGCCTAACAGCAGATAGGCTTGCACCATTACCGCCAGTGCATCGGGTACGGCCGGTGTTTGCGGCAAATTTTCTATAACATAGCGCCCGCGGTTGGCAGCGGCTAAGTAGGCTTTGCGCTTGAAGTAGTAATTCGCCACATTGATCTCGTAGCGCGCGAGACGGTTGCGCAGGTAGATCATCCGGGCGCGCGCATCGTCTGCATACACGCTGTTCGGGAAGCGCTGTAGCAGCTGGCGAAAATCTTCGAAGGATTGGATCGCCGAACCCGGGTCGCGCTGCGTCATGTCAGTGGGGATGAAGCGTTCCAGCAGGCCCTCGCCCTCGGTGTAGTTCGAGAGGCCGCGCATGTAGTAGGCGTAATCCACTTTCTCGTGCTGTGGGTGCAGGCGAATAAAGCGATCGGCAGCAGCGATCGCTGCCTCGTTGTCACCGCCGCGATAGTAGGCGTAGATAATCTCCAGCTGCGCTTGTTCGGCATAGGGGCCGAAGGGGTAGCGGCTTTCCAAAAGCTGCAGGTTCTGAATAGCCAGTGAAAAGTTCTTGCTGTTCAGGTAGCCTTGCGCGGTTTCGTATATCTCCCGCTCCGACAGTTCCTGTCGTTCAGGTTCGCTGGCGCAACCCGCGAGGGTGGCGATGAGAAGGAGTGCTAGGAGCTTGTTAAACGCTTTCATTTACCCGTTCCAAATGGCGGAAGATCCCCGCATTTGCGAGGGCCTGCTATTTAACCACAGCGTGTCAGTGGTATAAAGAAGGCCTCGGAGAATCACTATGACAGAAACCATCAATCGCCAGGAAATCGTTCCCGCCGGCCTCAACTATGCGCGTTTCGACCAGGCCGCCAGCGCCTTGTTCCCCGAATATTCGCGATCGCGCCTACAAAGCTGGATAAAAGGTGGCCAATTAACGGCCAATCACAGCAGCTGCCGCCCTCGGGACAAAGTTCACGAAGGCGACGTGCTGACCCTGCAAGCGGAGCTGCAACCCGAGGGGCGTTTTGAGGCCGAGGCGATAGCGTTGGATATCGTCTATGAAGACGACGATATTATCGTGATCAATAAGCCCGCTGGCCTGGTTGTTCACCCGGGTGCCGGTAATCCCAGCGGCACCCTGCTGAATGCCCTGCTCAGTCACTGCCCGAGTATTGATAGCGTGCCGCGCGCGGGTATCGTGCACCGTCTCGACCGCGATACCACCGGGCTCATGGTGGTTGCCAAAACGCTGCAAGCCCACGCTGACTTGGTGGCGCAGCTGCAGGCGCGCGATGTTCACCGCGAATACGACGCCGTTGTGATGGGCAGCATGACCGGTGGGGGTAAGGTTGAGGAGCCAATGGGGCGTCACCCCCAGCAGCGCACGAAAATGGCGGTGGTGCAGTTTGGCGGCAAGGAGGCGATTACGCATTATCGCTTGCAAAAGCGTTATCGCGACCACTGCCACGTGCGGTGTTTTCTTGAAACCGGCCGCACCCACCAGATTCGTGTGCATATGGCCCATATTCGCCACCCTTTGGTGGGCGACGCTACTTATGCCGGTCGGCCGCGCCTGCCCAAAGGCGCGAGCGATGCGCTGGTGAATATGCTGCGCAGCTTTCCCCGGCAGGCGCTGCATGCCCGTAAACTTGAGCTCGAGCACCCCATAAGCGGCGATACCATGAGCTGGGAAGTGCCTTTGCCCGACGACATGCAAGCTCTGCTAGCCGTATTGGATGCTGAGGAAAAGTTGTGATTCGCGCGGCCTGGCCAGCGCCCGACAATGTGGTCGCGCTGACCACAACGCGGCACGCGCCAGCGGGCACTATCGGCGCCAGTGAAGGGGCGTATGCGGATTTTAATCTTGCCCAGCATGTTCACGACAAGCCGCTGGCGGTCGCCGCAAACCGCGCGGCGCTTTTCCACCAATTGCAGCCGCAGGGCTTGCGTCGTATTCAATGGCTGAACCAAACCCACGGTACTGTTGTGTATCGACCTCGGGCCGATGTGCAGGCGCTGCCCGATGCCGATGCCGCCATCACAACTGACATCGGCCAGGCGCTTGCCGTATTAACCGCCGACTGCCTCCCGGTGTTGCTCTGCGACCGGCTAGGGCGGCAGGTGGCCGCTGTTCACGCGGGTTGGCGCGGTCTGTGTAGCGGTGTGGTCGCCAACGCCGTTGCCGCCTTTGATCGCCCCGCTCAGCAATTAATGGCGTGGTTGGGGCCAGCGATTTCCCCTCAACATTTTGAAGTTGGCGAAGAGGTGCTACAGGCGTTCGAGTGCCAATTTGCCGGCCCGGATACCGCGGTCATTCGCGCCGCCTTTGCGCCGATAACCGGTCACGCTGGAAAATATCTCGCCGATTTGTATCAATTAGCGCGGCTGCAGTTGAAATCGCTCGGTGTCGCCGCCATCTATGGAGGAGAGTACTGCACGGTGGCCGACGAGGACCTGTTCTACTCCTATCGGCGACAACCCCAGTGTGGGCGCCAAGCCAGCATTATTCTGCTGCGCGACAACTAAAAATCTCTCCAGTCAGACTTGAAAGCCAGCGAAGCATCCCCATCTAGTAAGTAGAAAGACCTTATTAATAGTGCGGTTATCGCTCTGCGTGAGCTGGGCCGCATGGATGGAGAGCCGCGAATGCGTATAGACCGATTTACCAACTCACTGCAAACCGCGCTGCAAGATGCCCAATCCTTGGCGCTGGGACGCGATCACCAATATATTGAAGCCGAGCACCTGTTGGCGGCGATGCTAAAACAGTCCGGCGGCGCGGTTAAACCCATGCTCAGCCAGGCGGGGGCGAATGCCGCTGCGCTGGACACCGCGGTCAATGACGCCCTGGATAAGCTACCCCGAGTCGAGGGCAACCCTGGCGATGTTCATGTGTCGCAGGGCCTGGCGCGGGTATTTAATATCAGCGACAAACTTTCCCAACAACGCGGCGATGCCTACATTTCCAGCGAGCTTGTGGTGTTGGCGATGCTGGAGTCGGCGACGTCGATTAGCAAAGTGATGAAAGAGGCTGGCATAGAGAAAAGCCGCCTTGAATCCGTGATAGAACAATTGCGAGGAGGGCAGTCGGTGAACGACGCATCGGCCGAGGAAAATCGTCAGGCCTTGGATAAATACACCATTGATCTGACCGAGCGCGCTGAGTCGGGCAAGCTGGATCCGGTGATCGGCCGTGACGATGAAATTCGCCGCACAATTCAAGTGTTGCAGCGCCGTACCAAGAACAATCCGGTGCTGATCGGCGAGCCGGGCGTGGGTAAAACTGCCATCGTTGAGGGCTTGGCGCAGCGCATTATTAACGGTGAGGTGCCCGAGGGCTTAAAAGACAAGCGCGTGCTGTCTCTGGATTTGGGGGCACTGCTTGCCGGCGCCAAATTTCGCGGTGACTTTGAAGAGCGCCTGAAGTCGGTGCTTAACGAACTCGCCAAGGAAGAGGGGCGGGTCATCCTGTTTATTGATGAACTGCACACCATGGTCGGTGCCGGTAAAGCTGACGGCGCGATGGACGCAGGCAATATGCTCAAACCTGCGCTGGCGCGCGGTGAGCTGCACTGTGTGGGCGCCACAACCTTGGACGAATACCGTCAGTACATCGAAAAAGATGCGGCGCTTGAACGTCGTTTCCAAAAAGTCTTGGTGGACGAACCCTCTGAAGAGGACACCATCGCGATACTGCGTGGCCTGAAAGAGCGCTACGAGGTGCACCACGGCGTCGACATTACTGACTCCGCCATTATTGCGGCGACCAAGCTGTCGCAGCGATACATCACCGACCGCCAGTTGCCGGATAAAGCCATCGACCTGATCGACGAGGCGGCCAGCCGTATTCGCATGGAGATCGACTCCAAGCCCGAGGTGATGGACAAGCTGGAGCGCCGCTTGATCCAACTGAAAATTCAGCGTGAAGCGGTGAAGAAAGACGACGATGAGGCGGCCAAGAAGCAACTCGCCTTGCTCAATGCCGATATCGATAAAGTGGAGAAGGAATTCGCCGATCTCGACGAAGTTTGGAAGGCCGAGAAGGCGACCCTGCACGGCAGCGCGCAGATTAAGAGTGAGCTCGAGCAAGCTAAGCTGGATCTGGAGGCCGCGCGTCGCAGTGGCGACCTAACCAAGATGTCGGAGCTGCAGTACGGCGTGATCCCCGATATGGAAAAGCGTCTTGCATCGGCAGATGCCGCAGAGCACGGCGAAATGCAGCTGCTGCGTAACAAGGTCTCGGACGAGGAAGTCGCCGAGGTGGTATCGCGCTGGACAGGTATTCCCATCAGCAAGATGCTGGAGGGCGAAAAAGACAAGCTGCTGCGCATGGAGGACGCGCTGCACAAACGTGTTGTCGGGCAGAGCGAAGCGGTGGACGCCGTTTCCAATGCGGTGCGCCGCAGTCGCGCGGGCTTGAGTGACCCGAATCGCCCCAATGGCTCGTTCCTGTTCCTGGGGCCAACCGGTGTGGGAAAAACCGAGCTGTGTAAGGCGTTGGCAACCTTCCTGTATGACAGCGAAGAGGCGATGGTCCGTATCGATATGTCGGAGTTTATGGAGAAGCACTCTGTCGCTCGCTTAATTGGTGCGCCTCCGGGCTACGTCGGCTATGAAGAGGGCGGTTACCTTACTGAGGCGGTGCGTCGTCGCCCTTATTCACTGTTGTTGCTGGATGAGGTTGAAAAGGCCCACCCCGATGTGTTCAACATTCTGCTGCAGGTGCTCGACGATGGCCGTCTGACCGATGGTCAGGGCCGCACGGTGGATTTCCGCAACACGGTGATCGTGATGACCTCGAACTTGGGTTCCGACGTGATTCAGGAAATGACGCGCGGCGGTAGCGACTACCCGGCGATTCGTTCCGCGGTGCTCGACGTGGTATCCGGCCACTTCCGTCCAGAGTTTGTTAACCGCGTCGATGAGCTGGTGGTTTTCGAGCCGCTGGGCAGAGAGCAAGTGCGTGAAATCGCGCATATCCAGCTGGGTATACTCAATAAGCGGCTGGCCGAAAGGGAGTTGTCACTGGTGCTCAGCGATGCGGTGATGGATCGCCTGGCGGATGTGGGCTTTGACCCCGTATTTGGTGCCCGCCCGCTCAAGCGCGCGATACAACAGCAGCTGGAAAACCCCTTGGCGCAGCGCCTGCTGCAGGGTGAGTTTACCCCGGGCCAGCAAATTCGCGCAGAAATTGATGGAGATCAATTGGCATTTAAGGCGGCCACGCTACAGTAGGCCTGCGACAAAACATACCCACCCTTATCAATTGCCCGGCACCCACCGGGCTTTTTTTTGTCTAGGTGATCGCAATACCTAGTTGTGTCGTAGAACTCCTTTGTAAGAAAAAATAAACACTATATCTGACAGAGGTGACACTATGGGGTTAGCGTACAAGAAGGCCGTCATGCTCGGCATGTTAGGCTGCGCAGCATTCTCTTCGTCTTTGATGGCGTCAAGTCATCGGGAGGCGCCATTTATAGCGGGCTCTCCAAAAGTCGACGGTACGGATTTTTATATGTTTCGCAGTTATGAGGCAGGTCGAGAGGGATTTGTGACGCTCATTGCAAACTATCAGCCGTTGCAAGATGCCTATGGCGGTCCTAATTACTTCACGATGGACCCGCAGGCGCTTTATGAGATACACATAGACAACGACGGAGATACGATTGAAGACCTGACCTTTCAATTCCAGTTTGCCAACGCCTACGGCCAAGCCTCAGCGGCGGGGCTGATTGAGGGGGGTAAGGTTAAAACCGGTGAAGACGATCAGGGCAATGACATTTTGGTGCAAGTGCCGTTATCCGCCGTGGGCGGTGGCAACGGCACCAGCACCGGACTGCTGAATGTCGTGGAGAGCTTCTCTGTGGAGATGGTCGCTGGACCGCGCCGCAGCGGCAATGCGACGCCGGTCTCGAACCTGGCCGATGGGTCAACAAGCTTCGCAAAGCCGGTAGACAATATCGGTAACAAGACCATTCCTGACTACGAAGGCTACGCCTCGCAGTTCGTATACGATATTAATATTCCCGGGTGCATGTCTCCGGGCAAGATGTTTGTCGGCCAGCGCCAAGAAGGGTTTGTTGTAAACCTGGGTCAAGTCTTCGACCAAGTGAATCTCAACCCTCTGGGCGCTCGAGACAGCGCTTCAAATACAATCGCTGATAAAAACGTAACGTCGCTGGCGCTTGAGCTGCCGATCAGTTGTGTGACCGCTGGCAGCGAAACCGTTATTGGTGCCTGGACAACGGCAAGCAAGCCGCAGGCACGATTGCTGAACCCCAAGCCCGTTGGGCCGACTGCTTCGGCTGACGGGCAGGGGCCCAGCGTGGAGGGTGGTGCCTGGACTCAGGTGTCTCGTCTGGGTAGCCCGCTAGTTAATGAAGTCGTCATCGGGATCACCGACAAAGACAAGTTTAACGCCAGCCACCCGAAAGATGACGTTGCAAACTTTGGCGCTTATGTGTTGTACCCCACGCTGCCAGTTCTGGTGGATGTTCTGTTCCCTGGAGCTACTGTCGTACCCGACACACCGCGAAACGATTTGCTCGCGGCATTCGTGACCGGTGTTAACGGCCTGAACCAAGCCGCTGCCGCACAGCCGGGCGAAATGCTTCGCTTGAATACCGCGATTGCGCCAACGGCGTTAGTGAGCCAGGGGGAGTTGGGCTTTTTGGATTGTGACTTAGCGGGCTTCCCAAATGGGCGTCGCCCAGTCGATGATGTCGTCGACATTGCGTTAAGTGTTGCCGAAGGCGCGATTACCGCGGCCAACCCCAATGGCTTGCAGACATGCGATTTGTCAGGAGCAGCGCCAGCGGTGGTAAATGCTGGCGCCGTCGTCAATGACGGGGCGAAGCCCGACCGCTTTGATTACCTCGGCGGCTTCCCCTATCTCGCCACGCCCATTGCGGGCTCACCCTGAACAATACGAGGACTTTACTTATGAAAAAGCGACTCGTAATAGCAATTGTGGCGGCAGCGGTGTCGGCGTGCTCACTTGACGACGACGGCGATAGACCTGCGCAAGCCAAGCGCGATGGCGTCTTTGCTGTCACTTTTGCACAGGCCTTTTCTCAGGAGCCAAATGACGCGCCTGTGGAGGTCAACGATATTAAGCCTGAAACACTGGATAAACAGTCTTTCGACGGCTTTATTCGCTAGCCAGTCTACTGGCAGGCAGGGGCAGCTGAGCTGCCCCTTTTACTATTGAGTAAATAATATGAAAGGACTCATCCTTACCGCTTTTATCGGCTTTTTTAGCGCGAGTATATACGCCTTCCCCGCCGCGTCCTGGCCCGCGCCGAGTACCGAACTAATTACCTTTGAGGCTAAGACTGAGTCTGTGGATAGGTCGGATCGACCGCCTGCAGAGCAGCTGGCTCAGGTGCAAGATTATCTTCAGCAATACCGGCGTGAGGGTAACCCCCGGCGATTGGGTGAGGCCAGCGGCGTATTAGCCAAATTAGAGCCGCCTACGACTCTTTCTCCTCTTCTGAAATGGCGATTTCATTTTTTAACGGCTCAAATTGCCGAGAGCCTTCACAAGTTTGACGAGGCCCAGCAAGGTCTCGAAAGTGCATGGCAGGTGCTTAGCAATGCAGGCGAGGCTGAAGTCGATGGCCCCTACGAGCAAACGCTGCTTGCCCTCATGAATTTGGCCGTTGTGCGAGGTGAATACAACGCTGCGAAATCGCACTGTGAGAAATTGGGCGTCGTCAGTCCATCGTTGTATTTCCAAGCATGCCGCGAATACTTGCGCGGTCTCACCAGTGATATTGAGCAAGCTTTCGAGGCGCTGCAAGGTCTCGTAAGAGCAAAAATGCTGCAAGGCACAGGCCCCGAATTACACTGGTCATTGGTCAGCCTGGCTGACTTGGCTGACCGGGGGCGCCGTGCAGATGCGCTCTCGCTATGGCGCTCCGCCGCTGCGCTATCGCCAGGTGATCAATACGTGCGGGATCGCTTTTGCCTTGCGGCATTGCAGCAGCGTGAGTACGCGTTGGTACTGGATATCAGCGAGGGAGCGCGCTCAGATGGCGTACTCACTTGTCGCGCGGTCGCGCTAAAAAGTCTGGCAGCAACCAACGCAGTGGATCACAAAAAGCAGTATTTACTGCTCAAGGAAGAACTCCTCGAAAAGTTTGAGGATGCTCAGTGGCGTGGGGAGCGGCTCCACAAGCGTGCTTATGCGCACTTTTTGCTCGATGTTGTAGACAAGCCGCAACTGGCGTTGCGTGTTGCTAGTAGTAATTGGCAAGAGCAGCGCGAATGGCCGGACGAGCAGTTACTGGTGCGCAGTCGGTCGGCAGAGGGAGCACAACAATGAGTCGGTGGTTTGCTCTCTTTCTTTGCTTTGCCAGTACCAGCTTGTTTGCGCATAAAAATAGTGACAGTTATCTGTATATCGCTTCGGAGCAATGGCGGCTAGATATTGCTGTGGAAGATCTGCAGCGAATCTACGATCTGGATACAAACCCAGTGGATGGACGGGTGACAGCCAAGGAGCTTCGCGGTGCGACGATGGGGCTTGAGGCATCTATTCTAAAAGGTATCCGTGTAACGCGGGAAGGTGGCGATTGCCCCCTCAAATTACAGCGCCTGGGCGTAGCGAGCCACAGCGGCGAGTACTATGCAGCATGGGGGCTTAAGTCACCTTGTTTTGCTGAACCGGACAGGCTGACGCTGAATTACGACTTGCTCTTTGATGTCGATCCACTTCACAGGCTGCTCTACCGAAATGATGTGGCAGAGCAGCCGCTACTCGGTGTACTGACACCTTCCGAAAGAGCCCTGGCTTTGCAGTCTCATGGGCCCTGGGCGACCGTAACCGCCTTCTTCAAGGAAGGTGTCCTGCACATGGTGTTGGGCTACGACCACCTTCTTTTCTTGTTGGCTTTGCTATTGCCTCTGGTGAGGACATCCTCCTCAGATGAGTCGCTTAGACCGTTGCTATGGCGCTGCGCAGGCGTTGTGACGGCTTTTACGGTATCTCATAGTATTACGTTAACTGCAGCAACCCTGGGGTGGTGGCAGCTACCCATTCAGCCTGTCGAAATCGTCATCGCGCTATCAATAAGCGTTGCGGCGTTGGCCGCCTTGGTCGGCGAACGCCACCGGTTTCAATGGCAGCTGGCGGGGGTGTTTGGGCTCATTCACGGCTTTGGCTTTGCCAGTATGTTGGCCGGATTAATGGATGAGGGCAGCGGTGCGGTTCTGGCATTAGCCAGTTTCAATATTGGTGTGGAGGCGGCGCAATTAGTGGTAACGGTGGCTCTGGTACCCCTTCTGGTGTACTGCCAGAAAAAGCCCTTTTATACCCGCTGGGGATATCCCGCTGTATTACTTGCGGTTGCCGCCACAGGATTGTGGTGGGCGTGGCAACGTGTTTAACA
Organism: uncultured Spongiibacter sp.; assembly: GCF_964011655.1. Taxonomy (NCBI): domain Bacteria; kingdom Pseudomonadati; phylum Pseudomonadota; class Gammaproteobacteria; order Cellvibrionales; family Spongiibacteraceae; genus Spongiibacter; species uncultured Spongiibacter sp. The sequence continues at coordinate 114,102 of NZ_CAXGPO010000006.1, forward strand.
GAGCGCGTTATTCGCAGTGCACTTTAATCGCGTCTTGAGCGCGCAGTTTTTGCACTTCAATCTCTTCCTGCGTCAGGTAGCGGACTTCGCCATTCTTCCCGGTTGCGCGAATTCGCGCCCCGGCTGCATTCAGTGATTGCATATTTCTCTTCGCCTGCTGGCAAATTGCCGGGTCCTTGGGCGGAAGCACTTCCATTTTTGCGTCCGGGGATAAGTCCTGCTCGGACTCAGGTGGGGGCGTTGCTGAATCGTTAGCGCTTTCAGTCGCGGCTGAGCGTTTACCGGTTTGCGATTCGATAAACTCGTAGGCTTTTCCTACCGGGGGTTTTTGGCTGAAGTGCACCTCGCCCTCTGCATCGGTCCAGCGGTAGTAACCGGACTTGGCCGCAAGGGCGGCGTGGCTTGTCAATAAGCTCACACTTATCAGGGATAAAAACAGCAAATTTCTGCGCATATTCAGCGGCCACAACAACATAATTGATGGGCTGATTATGGCAGATTCTAGCGGGGCCGCAAAAAGCGCTGTCACAAAACCACAAAACAGCCAGATTGCCAGAAAAAACACGGTCTTGGCGCACCCATTGCCTTGACAAAAAACAGGTGAGGTTAAAAAATATACCGTCCTCCCAATTAGGGTGGCGATGGCTGTTTTCCGCGCTGCTTACCTGCGGCCAATATACAGAGTGTGACTAAAGCTGTTGCACTGCTACTCAAGGTAGTTCCATTCACTCTGCAGACACATGACCTGTGTTGCGAGATTGCCCGCTTTGCGTACCCCGCAAAGCAAAGATAGCTGCTAGCAGCGGCATTAGGCGATTCGCCCGAGCACCAGCAAATGTGCTCGGAAGGTATGTGTTTCGGCATCTAGGCGTTCACATTGAGCGTTTCCGGTGGGCAGCCGGAGGCGTGGCGACGGAATTTAAGTTTCAAACTGAAGCGAGGGTCTTTCAGTGGAGTTGTTATCTGGCGGCGAAATGATCGCACGTGCTTTGGAAGACGAAGGTGTTGAGTTCATCTTCGGCTATCCCGGCGGTGCGGTATTACATATTTACGATGCGCTTTTCAAAAGTTGTAAGGTGCCGCATATTCTGGTGCGCCATGAGCAGGCGGCCACCCATGCGGCAGACGGTTATGCCCGTGCCACGGGTAAACCCGGTGTGGTGCTGGTGACATCCGGCCCCGGAGCCACCAATGCCATTACCGGTATTGCCACGGCGTATATGGATTCTATTCCGATGGTGGTACTTTCCGGGCAGGTGATGAGTCACCTGATCGGTGAGGACGCCTTCCAGGAAACCGACATGCTCGGTATTTCGCGGCCGATTGTGAAGCACAGCTTCCAGGTGACGAAAACCGAAGAGATCCCCGAGATGATCAAGAAGGCGTTTTATATCGCCTCCAGCGGTCGCCCCGGGCCGGTTGTTGTGGATCTGCCGAAAGATCTCACCAACCCCCACGACAAGTACGAGTACAACTACCCGAAGAAGGTGAAGCTGCGGTCCTACACGCCAGCGAGCCGCGGGCACAGTGGGCAAATTAAAAAGGCGGCGAGCCTGCTGCTGGCGGCCAAGCGTCCGGTTATTTACGCTGGCGGCGGTGTGGTGCAAGGCAATGCCTCACCGCAGCTGCGCGAGTTGGCCCAGGAGTTGAACTTCCCTGTTACCAATACGCTGATGGGCCTTGGTGCCTATCCTGGCAGTGATCGCCAGTTCCTGGGGATGCTCGGGATGCACGGTTTCTATGAAGCCAATAACGCCATGCATCACAGCGATGTGATTCTGGCGGTAGGCGCGCGCTTTGATGACCGAGTGACCAATACCACGAGCAAGTTCTGCCCGGGTGCCAAGATCATTCACATCGATATTGACCCAGCGGCGATCTCTAAAACGATCAACGCCGATGTTCCCATCGTTGGCCCCGTCGATTCGGTGTTAACTGAACTGATTGCGCTGGTGCGTGAGCTGCGTGCCGAGGAACCGACACTGCCGGATCAAGATGCGCTGGGCCACTGGTGGAAGCAGATCGACGAGTGGCGTGACCACCACGGCCTGTGGACGGCACCGCGCTACGATACGACAACGCCCTATATCAAGCCTCAGCAGGTTATCGAAACGCTGTGCAAGGTAACCGGTGGCAAGGCCTTTGTGACCTCGGACGTAGGTCAGCACCAAATGTTTGCCGCGCAGTACTACAAGTTCGACGAACCGCGCCGCTGGATCAACTCCGGTGGTTTGGGAACGATGGGCTTTGGCCTGCCAGCCGCGATGGGCGTTAAGTTGGCCTTCCCGGATGCGGACGTTGCCTGCGTTACCGGCGAGGGCAGTATTCAGATGAACATTCAGGAGCTGTCTACCTGTGCGCAGTACAAGATTCCCGTGAAAATCTTGAACTTGTACAACGGCTACTTGGGCATGGTTAAGCAGTGGCAGGACATGCAATACGACGGTCGCTACTCAGAAAGTGTCTATGAAGACTCATTGCCAGACTTTATCAAGCTGGCCGAGGCCTACCAGCACTCGGGGGTTAAGGTCACGCAGCTGAGTGATCTGGAAGAGGCGATGAAAGAAGTCTTCGCCCGCAAGAATGAGTTGGTATTCATGGACATTCATGTCGACCCGCACGAGCACGTGTATCCCATGCACGTGGCCCCGAATGGCTCGATGCGCGACATGTGGTTGAACAAAACGGAGCGAACCTAATGCGGCGGATTATTTCAGTACTTATGGAAAATGAGCCCGGCGCACTGTCGCGTGTTGTCGGGCTGTTCTCTCAGCGCGGCTACAACATCGAAACGCTGAATGTGGCGCCGACTGAAGACCCAACGATGTCGCGGCTAACGCTGACAACGATTGGCGACGATCACAAGATCGAACAGATCACCAAGCATCTCAATCGCTTGGTCGATGTGGTGAAGTTGGTCGATTTGTCAGAGGGCGCGCACATTGAGCGCGAGCTGATGTTGGTGAAAGTGCGGGCGACAGGTGCGCAGCGCGCTGAGATCAAGCGCTGCACTGACATCTTCCGCGGCCAGATCGTCGACGTCGGCCCCAGTGTCTACACCATTCAGGTGACAGGCGCAGCGGACAAGCTGGACTCCTTCCTGGAGGCCGTTGGCGAAGCTGCCATTATGGAAGTAGTGCGCAGTGGTGTGTCGGGTATTGCCCGTGGCGAAAAAGTGCTGAGTTTGTAGTTGCGACTTGGCCAGTAAAAAAAGGCGCCCTTGGGCGCCTTTTTTTCGGCTGGAATGATTAGCTGGCCATATTTTCCGGGCCCCAGAAGGCGCGCATAGACACGACTTTGCCTTCGGCATTGAATTTGAACACATCAATCACATCGATACTCATGCCTGGCCCCTTCACTTGAAAAGGGAAGGCCACTTCGCTGCCGGCACAGCGCGGCGTGCCGCTCAGTTGCAATTTAATCCCTGCGCTGAGTGCGCCCTCATAAAATGCCACAATCGCGTCGATACCATTGTGAATGTCGCTTCCCACGGGGTCTTCGACTGTCGCATCGGCGGCGTAGAGTTCTTTAATAATGTTGATGTCCGCCGTTTCAAAGGCATCGACATAGCGCTGCACGGCATTCAGTTTATCTTGGACTTCCATAGTGGGCTCCTGTCAGTGATTCGCCCAGTATAATGATGGCCTCTCGGCACCGTAATGACGAATACGGTCAAGGCATTGCCGATGGCGCGCAGCGTGTTTCAGGACAAGCGGCGCGCGATGTATTCAGCCATATAGTCACGCAGGCACTTCGCCTTGGCGCTCAATAGACGGCCGCTTGGCCACACCGCAAAGAGCTCCCGCGGCTCCCCCTGCCACTGGCGCAGGACTTGCACCAGCTGCCCGGAGTCGAGCTCGGGTTTCACCTCGCTAAGCGGCAGCAATGTGATCCCCTGCGCGTCGACAGCCATGTATTTGGCGAAAGTGGTGTCGTTAAACTGAGCGACAAAACGCGGGAGGATTTCCTGAAGGTTCCCTGTTTCAACGTGGCGCAGTGTCCATTTGCTGGAAATGGTGGTGCCGACTAAACGGTGGTCTTTCAATTCGCTGGGGTGCTGTGGCTCGCCGGCTTTGTTCAGGTAGCTGGCTGCCGCCACGACCACCTTATCGATCTGCCCCAGCTTCTTTTGATACAGCGACGAGTCAGCTTGAGGGCCGATGCGCAGGGCGATATCTGCCTTGGTTTTAATCATATCCTGCAGCTGGTTGCTCAGTTGCAGCTCGAGCTGAATGTCGGGGTAGGCGCGGGTAAAGCCCAGCCACATGGGACGCAGTGTGCCGTGAGAAATATTGCTTGGCGCGAGGACCCGCAACTTTCCGCGCAGCTGTTGCATGTCACTGCGCAGCTGCTGCCGTGTTTGGTCAAATTGTTCGATTAATTCGGCGTAGGCGTGGTATAGCGCCTCGCCGTCGACTGTGAGCACGCACTGGCGGGCTGAGCGCTGCAGCAATTTATACCCCAGCTGGTATTCCAATTTTTGCAGTCGGCGGGTCACCGTGGCTGGCGGTAGCCCCAGATGCTTGGCTGCATTGCCGAGACCGCCCTGCTGAGCGATATGGATAAAAAGTGCGATATCGTCATACATATATAATTTCAAATATGAAATATAAACTTATTAAACTTCGTATAGTTCCTTAAATGGTAGCTGTCTTATCATAGGTGTTATGCCCTTGTTGGGCAAAAAAATCTACGCCGAGCAACCTGCTCGCAAAGGAGGATGCCGTGATACCGCAACGATACGCTGGCTATGTATTTGCTTTTTTCATGTCTTTTATCATGTCAGGGGTGATGTCGCTGTTTATTTCCCTGATCAATATTGGCGCGGTCGACGGTATTGTCGGTATTTGGCTGCGCGCCTGGGCGTTGGCATTTACGGTGGCTTTTCCCACGGTAACGGCGGTGTCACCGTTGGTTCGCCGCCTGGTGGTGATCTGTGTTGAAGCACCAAAGTCTGAGGCGAATCCCGGTGGTGTGCCGGGGTCAAATTGATAGCGCGGTAGTCGCCGCGCGTGTGGAAGAGGTAGGGAAATGGACGCGGAGTTTTGGCACAAAAAATGGGCGGATAAAGATATCGCTTTTCATACGTCGGGGGCGAACCCGATGCTGGAGCGTTATTTCTCTGCCTTGGCCCTGAGCAGAGGAGCGCGTATTTTTCTGCCCCTGTGCGGGAAAACACGTGATATTGCGTGGCTTCGACAGCAGGGGATGCACGTCGCTGGCGCTGAATTAAGTCGCATTGCCGTCGAAGAATTATTCAGTGAGCTAGGTGAAACCCCGGTGATCTCCGAGCTCGGTGAGCTCAGCGTCTATGCTGCCCCCGGGTTGGATATCTACTTGGGTGACATCTTTGCACTAACAGCGCCCCTACTCGGGGCAGTTGATGCCATCTATGATCGAGCCGCACTGGTCGCTCTGCCAACAGAAATGCGCGAGCACTATACCCAGCATCTCATTCAAATGACCGATGCGGCCCCGCAGTTATTGGTGAATTATGACTACCAGCAAAGCGCGATGCCGGGGCCGCCATTCGCCATTAGTGACGACGAGCTAAATAGGCACTACGCGCAGCGCTATACCCTTGAGCCATTGCACTGCGAGTCGGTGCCTGGGGGACTCAAGGGGCAATGCCCCGCACAGGAGAAAGTCTGGCTGTTGACTCCCTGAGGTTGGGGCGGATGTTAAACGCTGCAACCAGAGGGTGATGTTATGGCCGGCATGCGCCAGCAACGGGTCGAGGTTAACGGGATTCACTTACACATTCGGTGTCAGGGAGAAGGCCCCTGGGTTGTGCTTTGCCATGGTTATCCCGGTCATTGGTCAAACTGGCGCAGCCAAATGCAGGTTCTGGCCGATGCTGGTTATACCGCTGTGGTGCCCGATATGCGCGGCTACGGTCAGAGCAGCCGCCCAGATGACGTCTCGGCCTATAACATGAACCAGCAAATTGGCGATATGTGCGGCTTGCTGGATGCGTTTGGTATTCAACAAGCGGTGTTTGTCGGGCAGGATTTTGGTGCATCACTGGTGTGGAATCTCGCCCTCCGGCAGCCCGAGCGCGTTCGGGCTGTGGTCGGTATTAGCGTGCCCTTTGATCACGATTACTACGGCCGCAGCTGTATGGGGCATTTGCCTGACGCACAACTGCAGGCGCTCCATGCCGACTCCCTGCTGGTAGCATCGCCACTACATCCGCCCAGTGTGGGTTTTGCTGCAATTGCAGAGCAGCAATTTTTACACGCGCAGTATTTCCAGCGCCCCGGTGTGGCCGATCGCGAGCTCGGCCATAATGCCGGCGAATTTTTACGCCGCATATACTGGGCGTTAAGCGCTGAGGGCAGCCTCGGCGATTGGGGGAGCTTCCCCTCCCAGGGCACCGCGTATCTGGATGTGCTGCCACCGGCGCCGAGCCTGCCGTGGCCGTGGATGAGTGAGGACGATATGGCGGTCATCGTCGACGATTATTTGCGCGCCGGTGCCGATAACGCCTTCAGTGGTGCCTTGGCAAGCTACCGGGTGGCCGACGAAAATTGGCACATCGGCGCGGCCTACGCTGCGCAGAATATTACCGTACCTGCACTTTTTATTGCCGGTGAATCCGACCCCGTGGTGGCCTCGTTAGATGATGAGATGGTCGCGAGAATGCGTCAGCGTATTCCCGATTTGCAGCCACTCGTTCTGGTGCCGGATGCCGGTCACTTCGTCCAATTGGAAAAGCCAGAGCCAGTAAACAGCGCCATTAGCGCGTTTTTAACCTTGCTCGCGGCAGGGGCGTGAGCCACTTGAAATCCGGTTTTTCGTCCCGATAACTACTGTTGTGGATGAAAGAGGAATTGTCGTGACGGCGAGCCAACAACTGCCATGCCCTGCGTGCGGGGCGATCAATCGTATACCCGACAGTCGTTTAGATGACGGCCCGGTATGCGGAAAATGCCGTGCGCCATTATTAGATGGACAGGTCGTCACGGCGGACAGCGCAACCCTGCAGCGCTTTCGACAGCACAGTAGCCAGCCGGTAGTTGTGGATTTTTGGGCGCCGTGGTGCGGCCCCTGCAAAAGTTTCGCGCCGGTGTATAGCAGCGTTGCCGCAGAAGAAGCGACGCGTGCGTGCTTTCTGAAGGTGGATACACAGGCCCAGCAACAGGCAGCAGCAGCTTATCAAATTCGCTCCATTCCCACGTTGGTCGTGTTTCACCAGGGGCGAGAAATCGCTCGCCTGTCAGGCGCTTTGCCGAAGGTGCAATTTCAGCAGTGGCTGCGCCAGCATGTGCCCACGGCGTAGCGTGGGCAACGACTTTTTCGCAATAAATCAGTGGGCGCTGAAGGCCTGCACGCAATAGCCTTTGTTAATGGCCTCTTGAACTTGCGGGTCCTTCTCCAAGGCGGCGTCGACCTTGATCTGCCTGCGCTTAAGCACCTTTACGTCACGAAAGCCCTCGCGCATCACAAATAGGGTTGCGAGCTGCTCTGCGCCAAACAGATCTTTAAAGTCGATGTAGACAATAAAGGGCACTTCCTCGTCTTTTTTAAACTCACCTTGGTCCTTGCGTGAGCTGGCGTTCATGGAAAAAAGAAACATCGGCGCTCTCCTGTCGGTGGCAACTTAGCTGATAATGGCCAGTCGCAGCGCGTGGGTATTTAGCCGCAAGGCCCCGAGATGAGTACGGCCCTGTTCGGTTTCACTATCGAAGCGCTGCACGGCCTGCTCGTCAATGTCTGGATTGCGCTCGGCAAGTGCCAGTAGTCTCGCACGCTCACTGCTGCGCGCCTGCTCGTAGGCGGTTAGAGCCTGCTCACGCCACTGACTTTCCAGCTGTTTGGCAATGCCCTCCACGTTGTTTAGCAACGCGGTTAAGGGCTCGCGGATTTGCCGCATTAACGCCGGCACCAGGCCTTTCTTAACGTGTTGGCAGAGGCTGTTGAGTTGGGCGTGGCTGACCTTGTCACTGAGTTGCCGGCCCTGAGTATCCAGCAAAATCCGCTCACTCTGGGCGGGCAGGAAGCGATCGAGTGCCAATGCCGCAGGGGCTTGCAGCGAAGGGTTAAAGAAGGTTTCCAACAGCATACTGCCGGCGGGTAAGCCCTTCACCGCGAGTGTGCACATTGTGGCACTGCCGAAATCGCCGTTGGCGATCAGCTCCATGGCATCGCGCAGTAGCGGGTGCTCCCAGGTGAGAAACGCCATGTCCTCGCGGCTCAACGCGCGACGTCGGTCGAAAGTGCCGGTCAGGCCTTCCTCGGGTAACTGTGGGAAAGCATCGCTGAGCATATGATCGCCGGGCCGAAGGATAATAGCCTGGTCACTGTGGTCTTCGTGCTCAAGGCCAAACTGGTCAGCCAATTGTTCCAGATAGGCGGCCAGCTCCTCGCTGCGTTGCTCTTCAGCCACTTGGGCTACCAGCGCGTCAGCCTGGTCGCGGCGGCAGGAATTTAATTCCAGCAGTTGATTGCGACCAGAGTGCAGCTCAGCGCGCAGGCTTGCTGCGGTGCTTGCCGCTTCTGACAGCAGGGCATCGACGGCTTCGGTGGAATCTTCCAGCGCCGCGACCAGCTGGCTTTCATAGCGCTGCATCATGGCGCTACCGATGGTGCATGGTTCGGTAAATATGGCCATGGCGTCGCGATACCAATTCAGCAGCGCTTGCTGTGCACTGCCGCTGTAGTAGGGCACATGAATATTGACATCCCCTTGGCGGCCAATGCGGTCCAGACGACCAATACGCTGCTCCAGCAGGTCCGGGTTCAGCGGGAGATCGAATAGAACGAGGTGTTCGGCAAACTGAAAGTTGCGGCCCTCGCTGCCGATTTCGCTGCATACCAAAAGCTGAGCGCCGTCGTCGGGATCGGCAAAGTAGGCCGCCGCGCGGTCGCGCTCCATCAGGCTCATTTCTTCGTGGAATATCGCACTGGCAATACCGCGGCGCAACCGCATGTAGAGCTCGAGCTCGCGGGCAGTATTGGTATCGGCGCAAATCAGCAAGCAGCGAGCGTCGGGCTGGGCGAGGAGGAATTTTTCCAGCCACTGCACGCGAGGGTCGATGTCCGGCCAGTCATCTCCGAGCAGCGGTTCAGGGTGCAGGCGGTCGTGGAGCGGCAGCTCATCCGCCGCTGCGGTATAGAGTGCAGGGGCCGACAACGGGTGCTCGTGCAGGGCCCGGGCGGGGAAACCACCCACTGAGGCGCGGCTGTTGCGAAACAAACTGCGGCCGGTGCCGAATCGATCAAGCAGTGCATCGAAGACCGCCTGGCGATGGCTCTGCGGGTCATTGGCGAAAGTGGTGAGTAAGTCGCTATCCAGGTAGGAGCGCAACGCGTCTTGTAAGCCGCTGTCGGCATCCTTGTCGCGCACCCGGTTAATCAGCTCGCTAATGTCTGTGTAGTCGCGCTGCTCGTCGCGAAAGGCCTGCAGGTCGTTGTAGCGCTCTGGGTCAAGCAGGCGCAGGCGCGCGAAATGGCCGTCGATCCCGGCGTTCTCTGGGGTTGCCGTCAGTAGCAGCACAGAGGGGGTGGCGCTGCAGAGGGTTTCCAGCATGGCGTAGCCCGGCGTTTGCTCGCCGGTCTCCTGCCATTGCAGGTGGTGGGCCTCGTCAACTATCAGCGTATCCCAACCCGCGGCTTCAAGCTGGCTCACCCGACGAGGGTGGCTGGCCAGCCAGTCGATTGATGCGATCAGCAGCTGCTCGCTTTCAAAGGGGTTTTGCTCGCGGGCTTTTTCTTCTTCCTCGTCAAAAAACACGCTGTCGGCGTCGTCGCGATACGGGTCGATTTCCCGGCAGCGGGCCTCGTCAAAAATACTGAAGTTCAGATTAAAGCGGCGGCGCATTTCCACCAGCCACTGGTGAACCAGGCTGTCGGGCACCAAAATCAGTACCCGCTGGATGCGCTCTTCCAGCAGCTGTTGGTGAAGAATAAGGCCAGCTTCGATGGTTTTGCCCAGGCCGACTTCGTCTGCCAGCAGCACGCGTGGCTGGTGTCGCTGGGCCACGTTGCGGGCAATATAAAACTGATGGGGAAGTAACTCGACGCGCGGGCCGAGCAGCCCTCGGCTGTGATTGGCGCGTGCGCGATTGCGTTGTTCAAGCGTGCTTACGCGCAACTCGTAGCGTTTGGTGTGGTCGAGCTGTCCGGCCAATAGGCGGTCACGCGCGCTGTGAAGTTGAATTTGCGCGCTGAGGATTTGCTCCGGAATGGGCTGCAGTTCGCCGTTGCTGTCGGCGGCAAAATACACCAGGCAGCCATTGTGTTCCTGAACGTCTTCAACCGTCATTGGCGGCAGTTCGGGCACATTGATTTCATCGCCAGGCTGAAACTGCACGCGCGACAGCGGCGCGCGATCCGCGGCGTAGGTACGCTCTTCCTCGGCGGCGGGGAAGGCGATCACCACCCGGCGGTTAGCTGCTTCAAGAATGATGCCGAGGCCAAGGTCTGGCTCGGGGGTACTAATCCAGCGTTGGCCGGGATAAAAAGTCTCTGGCATAACGGGCTTTGGTCTAGTCTCGTCGGGCGATTTTCGGGCAGGCATCTTACGCGTCGCAGCCGCTAAGGGGAAGGCTTGGCGCCCCGGGGAAGTCGGGAATAGGGCCACTTTTCGGCCATAGACTTTAGTCGCATGCACAGCTGTAAACGCTGGGGTAGACTGGGCCGTCGACAGCAATAACGAATAAGAGGCATACAGTGCCAGCAAATCAGTGGGTCATGCTACTGGCCTTTCTCTATTTTGGGGTGTTGTTTTTCATCGCCTGGTGGGCTGACCGCCGCGCCGAATGGCCGCGTCGTTTTCGACCGTTAATTTACAGCTTGTCTCTCGCGGTATATTGCAGCTCCTGGACCTTTTTCGGTGCCGTGGGCGAGGCCGTGGAGAGTGGCTGGGGCTTTTTGCCAATTTACCTCGGGCCAATTTTGCTGTTTGTGGTTGGCTGGCCGTTTTTGCGTCGCCTGTCGGTGATGAGCACCCGCAATCGGGTAACGTCGATTGCCGACTTCATGGGCTCACGCTACGGCAAGAACCAACTGTTGGCCGCGCTGGTGACCTTTCTGGCGGTATTGGGGAGCCTGCCGTATATCGCCCTGCAATTGAAGGCGATTACTCAGGCGTGGACCAGCGTAAAGCACTTGTGGGACCAGCGCGCCGAAGATGTGGGCTCGCAGAGCTTTACCGGCGAGATGTTTGGCACGGTGTCATTTGTCGACCCCGGGAGCACCAGCTTTATCGCGGCGTTAATACTTGTGCTGTTTACCGTTGCATTTGGTACGCGCGTTGTCGAGAAGCGGCAGCGACATCGCGGCCTAATGGCGGCGGTAGCGATTGAGTCCATCGTTAAGCTGGCGGCATTTGTCATGGTAGGGGTATTTGCGCTGGGCTTGCTGTGGAGCAGTGACTCGGCCCCATTACACTGGGGGCATTTTTCGCAATTACCGGATCTGACCAACTTTTTTACGCAGATGCTGTTGGCTGTGGCGGCAATTGTTTGCCTGCCCCGCCAGTTTCACGTGATGGTTGTCGAGCACCACAGCCGCCGTGATATGCGCCTGGCTCGTTGGATTTTTCCGCTGTATTTGCTCGCCTTTTGCGCAATGATCGCACCCATTGCGATCGCGGGAATGAGCTTGCTGCCCAGTGTGGGCACCGCCGACATGTTGGTGGTTTCGCTGCCATTGCATATGGGGAACAACCAGCTGGCGGTTATCGCGCTGCTAGGCGGGATGTCAGCCGCTACCGGCATGGTGATTGTCGCCTGTGTGACTTTGTCGGTAATGGTCTGTAATGAATGGCTGGTGCCACTCTGGCAGCGCTTTCGTCAGGGGCACGAGATCAACGCTCGGTGGTTGCAGCAAGTGCGGCGCATTGCCATTGCGGCGGTACTGTTTGCTGCCTGGCTGCTGGAGCAGCAGCTCAGTGCTCACGGCGGCCTCGCTTCACTTGGTTTGTTGTCGTTCGCCGCCGCAGCGCAGCTGTTGCCCGGTATTATCGGTGCCCTGTACTGGAATCGGGGGCATGCCAAGGGGGTAGTGGTTGGCCTGCTAGCCGGTGGCTTTTTATGGGCCTACACGCTACTACTGCCGGCGGTGCTGGGGCAGGACCACAGTTTGGTGAGCAGCGGCCCGATGGGCTGGCAATGGCTGCGTCCGGAAGCGCTGATGGGCTTTGATTTTGGTGACGCGCTGAGTCACGGCGTGTTTTGGAGTCTGGCCGTCAACAGTTTGCTAATGGTGCTGATCTCCCGGCGCTGTCGTTTTAGCAGCATCGATATGCGTCAGGCGCGCAGTTTTACCGAGGTGCGGGTCGAGCGCCGCCAATTACAAGCGGAGTTGGAACTCACTGATATCGATGCCTGGCAGCTTCACCGCCTGTTAGTGCCGCTACTCGGAGACGGGCGCAGCGAGCGAATGTGGCAGCGCTTTGAGCAGCGACTGGGCCATCGCCTATTGCCGAGTGACCGCGTGCCGCGCTTTGTTATTAAAGATGTCGAAGAGTCGCTGGCTTCGATTGTCGGCGCGGTGTCGGCGCACCGAACACTGGAACTGCTGGCCAAGCGCAAGCCGCTGGATATCGATGAATTTGTGTCGCTGATCGGTACGACCTCGCGGCAAATTCAGTTTGGTCAGGATCTGCTGCAAATCACGTTAGAGACTATCCCACAAGGGGTTAGCGTGGTCGACGGTAACCTCAACCTGGTCGCCTGGAACCAGCGCTACGTCGACCTGTTTAATTTCCCTGAGCGCCTGCTTTATGTCGGTTGCCCAATTGCCAAGATCTACCAATACAATGCCGAGCGCGGTTATTTGCACGACGCCGATAGCGATGTTGATGCGGCCATTCGGCGGCGCCTGGGGCTGTTGCAGGGGGCAAAACCCTATCGCCTGGAGCGCCTGCTACCCAATGGTTTGGTCATTGAAATTTGCGGCACCCCGATGGCCAATGGTGGCTATGTAACCACCTATACCGATATTAGCGAGTACCGGCGAATCTTTAACGAGCTGGAAGCCGCCAAGTCGCAATTGGAGGAAAGGGTGGCAGCTCGAACCTCCGAGCTAGAGACCGTGAATCAGTCCCTGGAAGAGGAAAACGCCACGCGAGCGCGCATTGAGCGGGAATTGAATACCGTTTACGCCAGTAAAAATCGCTTTTTGGCATCGGCCAGTCACGACCTATTGCAACCCATCAATGCTGCCAGGCTTTTCACCGCCGCACTGTCGGGCAAAGTGGAAGAGCAGGCGGCTGGCGCCAGTTCGCTAAGCAGCGATGTGAAACACATTGACGAAGCACTGGCCGGCGCGGAAACCCTGATTACCTCCCTGCGCGAAATTGCGCGCCTGGACTCCGGGAGAATGCAGCCCCAGCTTGAAAGCTTTGCCATACAGTCATTGCTCGACACCATGGGCCGTGAGTTTTCGGTGATTGCTCAGCGCAGCGGCCTGACATTGCGCGTTGCACCCTGTTCGCTTTGGGTTCGCAGTGACCGCCACCTACTGCGCCGGGTAGTGCAAAACCTGCTTAGTAATGCCCTGCGATACACCCCGCAGGGCACGGTATTATTGGGTTGTCGGCGACAGGGAGAGCAACTGAGTATTCAGGTGCTCGATACCGGGCCGGGTATTGCTGAGCAGGATCAGCAACGTATTTTTGACGAGTTTGAGCGCGCAAACGACGCCGCTCACCGTGAAACCGAAGCTGGCCTGGGACTGGGTTTATCGATTGTTCGCCGTATCAGTAGCCTGCTAGGGCATGACTTGCGCATGGTTTCTGTTCCTGGACGCGGCACGGTGTTCTCTATCACGGTACCTATCGTCAATGCGGTTGCCGCGAGCGAAGCTGCTGCGGTCGCCGAAGAGGCACTGCAGTCAGAACTCGCGGGGCTAACGGTGCTGTGTGTGGACAATGAAGCGGCGATTCGCGCGGGAATGCAGAGCCTGCTGGCGCAGTGGCAGTGCCGCGTATTTGCCGGTGCATCGCTTAGCGATGTATTGAGTCAGTGGCCGCTGGATACGCCGCCCGATATTGTGCTGGCAGATTATCACTTGGACGGCGGTGAGACGGGGCTAGAGTTATTGCAAACCCTGAGCTATCACTGGGGCAAGTCGCTCCCGGCAATTGTTATCAGTGCCGACAACAGTGATGCAGTTCGCCGGTCGGTCATCGATGCGGGCTATCGCTTCCTTGCTAAGCCCGTTAAGCCGGCGGCGCTGCGTGGCTTAATGCGTAAAATGGCGAGGGGACTGGGTTAGCGCATAAAGGACATTTTGCGACATAGTTGCTGTGTCATAAAAACGTCGCCAGAGTTTCACAACCCTGCAATGGGGTTGTCACTTCTCGCCGGTCTAATGTCCGCTGTTTTTTAGGCAATCCACCAAAAACACCTCACTACAGCGGACTTACTATGACTTTCTCAATTTCCCGTCGTTTACTCGGCGGTCTTCTTTTTGCCAGCGCGCTAACGGCCTGTAACTCAGATAGCGACAGTTCCAGTGGCGCAAACTCCTCGCCGGTGCGTACCGAGCCATTCAGCATTGGTTTACTTCCGGATACCCAGGGCGGATCCGATGCACAGGGCCAGGCACACGTTGCGATGTATCCGATGCGGGAGGTGCTGAAACATCAGTCGGCCAAGGGCGTGGATTTAGTCATCGCTGTCGGTGACCTCACCGACAAGGGCAGCACGGTTGAATGGGACGAGTGGACATCGGTCGCCGAAGACTTCAGAGACGGCGGCATTGAATTTTTGCCGGTAATGGGCAATCACGAAATGAACTATGCCTACACGACGGAGTGGATTGCCAATATGCGCAATTACATTCCCGAGGACGCGGTGCACATGCCCGGTTATGAATGGGTGAACTACTACGTTGTGCGCAGCAACGTACTCATTATTGGTCTGGCCTACTACAACCTACCCTTGGCGATTGACTGGATAAAAGACGTCGTGGCTGAAAACGCCGATGTTGAGCACATTGTTGTTGCCAGTCACGACGGTTTGATCGGCGCGAAATACGGCCAGACTCGCGAGCAAATTGTAGAAGGTACCAAGGGTGATGACTGGGTATACGGTGTTCAAAAAGACATTCGTGAGTTCTTTGCTGAGCACGATGTTATTTATGTGCAAGGCCATGAGCATCAGTATCAGCGCTCGTTGATCTCCGCCACGACCATGCAAACAACCTTTCCCGCAAGCTCCACGCCTTCGGGAGGCAACTACCAAATGGGGGTGTATACCCAGATCATGGCGGGTAATGCTTCATACAAGGGCTATGAATTTCGCTATGGCGAGCGCGAGTTGGTGCAAGCGATCGTGTCTCAGAAAAATGCCACGTACAGTGAAAGCAAAGGCTCGGATCACTTTGACGTGAACTCGTCGATATTGCGCTTTGATGGCGACCGCGTTGACTATCAGTCCTACTACGCGGAGCACCAGGCGCGCAGCAATGATTCAAGCCAGGACTTTGACGCGCAGTGGGTGTTGATGGATCAGTTCTCGCGGGCCAAGAACCGCTGTGAAACCGTGGTCTATCCCAACTCGATTCCCGACGCCACACGTTCCGTGCTGGTGTTCCAGACCGAATATATTACCGATACCTGCCTTGCTGATGACGGCTCGTCAGCGCGTTTGGTGGGTGGCGATAATGACACCTTTAACCGCACGGACACACGCACCCGCGATATGGAATATGTGTCCGGCTTCTCTCGCGCGGAATCCTTGATGGATTTAACGCGGCTCGCTTATCAGTGGCTTTACCAATACCACGAGAGTTGGACGCCTAACCTGAATAATCGCTATCGCGCGGTACCTGATGAAGCCGAGAATGTGCTGCTGATTCCTGAAACGACGATCGACCTGAAAGAACACGTGACCTTGAGCTGGCAAGGCAAGACCGCAGACACTTTGACGGATCGGTTGCTTATCAGCGGCATGCAAAACCAAACCGGGGTTTACCAGGGGGCTTATGGTGGCGAGCGGGATATTGCCGCTGATACCGGCCTGCCACTGTCGCAACCAGACGGCACGGCCAAGGCGCCCACCGTGTTGCCTGGCAGCGCGACACAGAGCTGGGATATCAGCACGGCCAAGGCCGACCCCTATGCGGTGGCTTTTACAGTGAGTGAGTCGCTGTCCTTTGCCAGCAGTATTCTGGCGCAGAAAACGGCGCAAGGTTGGCAGGCTATCGCCACGCCGGAGTGTGTTGTTGAAAGTGCCTGGCAGGAGGGCTTTATCGGCGCCATGCCAAACCGCGCAGCGGCTTGTGAGAGTCAGCCCCTGCTGGGTTACGATACCAACGCCAGACAGTGGTGGGCAGTATTGGATGCCGATACCGAGATCGCGGTGATACGCCGCTAGGCCGTCGACGGTGCGGAGCCGCCTTGCGGCTCCGTTTACTCTACAGTGGGCGTGTTCACGTCTAACTGGCTCAGCATCAGCACGGCCTGTGTTCGCGAATGCACACTGAGTTTGCGAAAAATTTCAGTGATATGGGCTTTGATCGTGGCCTCGGTGACATTCAGCTCCCAGGCAATCTGCTTGTTCAGCAGTCCCTGCACTAAATAACTGGCAACGCGAAACTGCTGAGGCGTCAAGCTTGCCACGACCTCGGCGATCGATTTTTCATCGCTGCTGCTGGCTTGCTGATAACGCACATTTTCCGGCAGCCAGCGCTCTCCTTGTAGCACTTGTGCAATGGCGGTGCTGATCTGTTCTGGCGAACTACTCTTGGGCAAAAAACCGCTGGCGCCGTAATCAATGGCGCGGCACATCACTTCCTCGGTTTCAGAGGCAGACACCACCATAATCGGTATTTCCGGGTGCTGGGCCTCCAGGTGGACTAAGGCACTAAAGCCCTGTGCGCCGGGCATATGTAAGTCCAGCAGCAGTAGATCGATATCGCTGTCTTCGTCGATGGCCTGTTGAAGGCTGCCGATATCGCCGACCTCGTCAATGCGTGCAGTCGGAAAGCTCGCGCTCAGGGCACCGCGCATGGCCGAGCGGAAAAGCGGGTGATCGTCGGCGATCAGAAATCGCTGGGTCATGGGGCCTCATTGTTCCGTTATTGTTTTTCGATTAGGCCAGTATAAAAAAGCCCCGCAGTGCGGGGCAAGCGCTTAGGAAAAGCCTGTGGTAAAGACCCGGCTTCTCGGGGTGGAGGAGAGAGTCACCACCCCGCATCTGCACATTCAGTTTACGCAGCGTTTTCGTTGATGTGTTGATGTCCCTCAATAAGCCGTGCAACAACTGAGGGATCGGCAAGCGTGGAGATATCGCCCAGGGC